>JANQLI010000155.1 GCA_028280675.1 Alphaproteobacteria bacterium | reverse complement strand
ACACGCCCCCATTGCTGTATCAAAAGCTAAAACCTTCATAAGGTCACACACACTACCACGGGAGTTCGTCTCCCGTGTAACTCCAAAAGCGCCCAGCAGATTCAGGTGTTGCGGAGGCGATCACGTTATAGACGCCGCGCGCGCCTTCCATGGGATCAATCTCCGCATTGACGCCACCCATGTCGGTGCGCGCATACCCAGGATGGATCGGAAAGGCAATAATATCCCGCTTCGCTAAATCAACCGCCATCGATTTCATTACCGCGTTGGCTGCTGATTTTGACGCGCGATAGGCATAAAGACCACCAAATGTGTTGCCTTCAACAGAGCCAACAATGCTGGTGAGGGTGACGATCATTTTCCGTTCACTCGCAGCAACATGCTCAACAAACGCTTCCGCAACTTTCATCGGCGCTTTGGCATTCACCGCAAAGACATGATCCCACTCGTCAAAATCAGACTGGCCAAAAGATTGATGCAGAATAGCCCCTTCATCCATCGTCGTTTTCCCGAGGACACCTGCATTATTAACCAAAACATCGATGGGTGTGCCGTGAAGCTCTGCCGCAAGGGCATCAACTTGTGAAAAGTCGGTGACATCAAGCGCATGAATTTGCAGACGGTCATCCGCCTCAGCCTGCAGCTTTTTGAGATCATCCGCTGTATCAGGCGTACGGCAACACGCGAGAACGGACCAGCCATCATCAAGAAAAAGGCGCGCGAGCAAAAACCCAAAGCCGCGATTGGCGCCGGTTATGAGAACCGTTGGCATACAGATCGTCCTTTTTTAAAAATGCAGCGCGTCATTGTTATAGCGGCGGAATTGCCCTGCATTCTCAAGCGTCAATTCATCAATACGGGCGCGCAGCCCCGCAATGCTGTCTTCAATCGGCACATGCGCCCCAGGGCCGCCCATCTCTGTCGGCACCCATCCGGGACAAAAAATGCCGACAGCGATTCCCTTGGGCGCCAAATCCACAGCGAGATTGGCGAACACTTTACTGACCGCAGCCTTGCTTGATCCATAGGCGTAAAATTGCCCTTCCGCATCTGTGCTTGATCCAATAACGCTTGAAATAACAGCAATCTTTTTCAAACGCCCCGCTTCGATGTTACGAATAAAACGCTCCACCATTTTCATCGGGGCAAATGTGTTGACGCGCAAAACCTCCACCCAAATATCGTAATCCATGTGACCAAATTGCTGCCGCATATCATTGCCCACCGTATATTTCGGGCCAAAGATACCGGCATTGTTGATCAAAAGATCAATGGGACGTCCCTCTAATGTTTGCGCCAAGGCGTCAATTTGGTCAAAATCAGCAACGTCCAACGCATGCACTTCGATTTGATCCGGGTGATAGGCGGCGAGCTTTTGCAACTCATCCGCCGCCTTTGGATGACGGCAACACGCAAGGACGGTCCATCCTTGGCCAGCGTATTGACGCACCATCTCGAGGCCGAGACCACGGTTCGTACCAGTAATAAGGACTGTCAACATCGTATGAATGCCTCGGCGAATGACTACAGCGCGGCTTCAACCCGCTGCACTTCAGGAACGTAATGGCGCAGCAGATTTTCAATACCGGACTGCAATGTCATAGAGGCGCTGGGGCAGCCATCGCACGATCCGCGCATGGTTAGAAAAACGGTTCCATCTTTGTACGAATGAAAAATAATATCACCGCCGTCTTGCGCCACCGCTGGCCGTACGCGCGTGTCTAACAATTCAAGAACCTGGGTGACAATCTCGCGTTCTTCGCCTTCATAGAAATCGAGATCCACAGGGCCTTGGCCATCTTCTACAGCCGTCTCTCCTAAAACCGGATCGCCGGACATAAAGTGCTCCATAATGGCGCCAAGCACCGCAGGCTTCACATGTTGCCAATCGCCCTCTTTCTTCGTCACGCTAATAAAATCAGCGCCAAGAAAAACGCGCTCCACCATATCAAGCTCAAACAGGCGTGTGGCGAGCGGCGAAACTTGAGCGGCGTCTGCATCGCCCAGATCAAGAGTTTTCCCCTCCCCCAAAACATCTTGCGCCGGGAGAAATTTCATTGTCGCCGGATTCGGCGTTGCTTCGGTTTGAATAAACATCGGTGTCACCTTCAAACTGCGCGATAAGCGCATGTGCTATCTGTTGCAGCATAGATGGCGTCTTATGGCTTGAAATTCAAGGAAAACCCGCCTCTAGGCCACCTGTAAGAATACCCATAACGGCCTTATGGCCACCATTTCGTCCTATTTGCATGACAGGGTCGCCGGGATCGTGTGTTCAGCAAGAGAGAGGCACATATCGGGATGGACCTCATGCAGCTTTTTCTCAGCCTCGCCGCAATTGCTGTGGGCGTGCTGGTGATCATGCCGCTGTTCAGCCATGTGCGCCAAGGACGGCGCAAGAGCCGCTACACACGCAGTCCGCCTTACCGGGTCTGGTTCAATCAGCAAGAATTTAAAGTGCACGGTCTGACCAGCTTTGCTGAAGTGGACGTCCTCATTGATTATCTGACGCATACTTACGATCTTGAGACAGTGGAGCATGACCCAGAGCCCGATGAATCGTTTTGGGTCTTCGCGAGCGACATCGGCGCGGTGAAACTTTTTTATGACGACCATGAAGGGGCGCGTATTCGCACGATGCGGAAATCACAGCGCGGGCTTTTTCATTGGCTGCTGCGCGATCTGCCCGTGCGCCGCGTTGTGTTGCGTCTCTAAGTAATGGCGTTGATTTGTTCGCGGCTGAGATTACCGGGAACGATTGTCAGGGGCACAGGGGACACACCCATATCGGTGCGGAAGCCGCCGCTTGCAATGGCGCTGATAATCGGTCCCGGCCCATTCTTGTCAGTGGATGTCGCCAGCACCACAATGCTAATATCCCGGTCTTCGATAATCAGTTCCTGAATTTCTTCCCGCGGTTTCCCTTCGCGTATCACCAATTCAGGCATATGACCTGATACGTCGCGCACTTCTTTTGCGACATCTAATAAGACGTCTTGCGCTTGTTCGCGGCCCTCATCGCGCATGACATCGCCCACTCCGGCCCAATGCTGAAATTCCGCAGGAGGAACAACATAGAGCAGTGTGACAAGACCCCCTGTATGCTGCGCGCGGCGGCTGGCATAATAGATCGCCACTTCACATTCTGGGCTGTCGTCCACCAGCACAAGAAATTTGCGCAACCTTTCCGGCGAATCATATGGCACGTCTGTGGTCATGGCTGCGATGCTGCCATTCTCGCCGCGTGACAGCAAGAGGAGAGTTTGCCCCGCTTAAACGGCTCTTATTTCAGAAGAATGTCGGTAATTTCACGCAGTTGCGTGCGGGCGCGGAGGAGATAAAACCCTTGCGCCGTCAAATGACTGGGGAGGAATTGCGAATCCGGATTGCCGTTAATCACTACCCACGGATCAAGTTCAACAGCCTGTTCAAAGCTGCGCAGCATTTGTCCATAGGCGCTTTCCAATTTCTTTTCGGCGATGACCGGCGCAAAATCTTTTTCCACACCGCGCAAGATCATGACATAGCCATAAAGCTGGCCCTTAACACTGTAGAAAACATCATCTGCCGTAAAATCAATCAACCAAGGGCGGTTGGCAACCGCATCATCTAAGTCTGCCGAGGCCGATCCAATATCAAGGGCAATGCGATCGAGTGTTGCAAGAAGATTATCGGCCCGGCGTTCAAAGACCGCTTCGCCTTTGGCAAGGCGCTGATTGTAAGAGAGCAATGCTTTCAATGCGACATTATAATGCCCTTCGGCTGTTTGCGTCGGCAGCACACTTTCGGAAAAATCCCAAAGCCAGCGCGTGCCGCGAAATTGTAACTCACCTTTGGCTGTGTTGAGGTCATCATCAATAGGGCTGGCGCCGCGCGTCCGTCCAATTTGATCAGCGAGTTCAACTGAGAACCGCGCCACCGCACTGATCACACCCATTTGAAAGTTCGGCATGTTGTCGAGGAAAGCGCCAGGATAAAAGAACGGATCATTAGCGACCCAATATGTGTCTTTCACTTCGCGCTTGATCAGTGCCGTCATCACCGCGACGGTATGGGATTGCCCCTCTTCGAAGGCCGCGTCACGCGGCGTAAGGTTGACATCATCATTGATTTGATGGACCCACAACATGCCTAAAGGATAATAGGCAAGGGCAAACAGGATCAAAACAGCGGCAAGGCGCTTCAACCATACAGCCCAAACAATCCCTTCAACCGATGTGAGACGCGCCATGCCGTCACGAAAGGCCTGCCCCATGCGTGAAGTGAATTGGCGGATGGTTTGTCCGGCTTGCATACTGTCGTGACATCTCTCTTGCCTGGCCCACACCTTTATGTGGGGGCGTTACACTGCATCCGCAAGACTAGCGCGAATTTTTCACGCAATAAAGCCAACGATGTGTTTCACATCTTGCATGATCGGATGCGCAATGGCAGCGGCACGTTCGCCACCGTCACGCAAAACCTGATCGATATGACCGGGATCATTTTCAAGGCGACGCGCTTCGTCGGCAATGGGGGCCAGAGCAGCCACAGCAAGGTCCGCAAGAGCCGGTTTGAAAACTGAAAACTGCTGCCCGGCAAACTCCGCGATGACATCTTCTTTGCTGCGTTCCGCCAAAGCCGCAAAGATGCCAACAAGATTATCCGCCTCCGGACGGCCCTCTAGGCCTGCAATTGTTTCCGGCAAAGGATCGGGATCTGTTTTCGCCTTGCGCACTTTTTTGGCGATGAGATCGGCATCGTCCGTCAGATTAATGCGCGCATTATCAGACGCCTCCGACTTGCTCATTTTCTTCG
>JANQLI010000119.1 GCA_028280675.1 Alphaproteobacteria bacterium | reverse complement strand
CTCTCGAAAAGCGCCGTATCGATTCAGAGCGGGAAATTCGCCTCAACAAACGCACAGCCCCTGAGACGTACCTTCATGTGGCAGCCGTCACGCGCGATGCTGCGGGGCGTCTCTCATTGCAAGGCGAGGGGGAGGGCGACGTTGTTGAATGGCTTGTCGTGATGCGCCGTTTTGACACGGATTTGATATTGGATGCGTTGACTGAGCGTCAAGGAGCGCAGGTGCTGACCCCGGTTCTCTTATCTGATCTTGCGCGCCATATTGCGGCTCTGCATGACAGTGCTGATCCCACACCTGACAAGGGTGGGGGAACGGCGATGCGCACAATCGTTCTATCTAACGATGACCACCTGCGCATGTTTCCGCAGGTTTTTTCCGACCCGAAAGCCATCGCGAATTTTACGTCGCAATCCTTACGCTTTGTGTATCAAACATCGCCCCTGCTTGAAGCGCGCCGGACCGCAGGATTCGTCCGCTTTTGTCATGGCGATATGCATCTCGGGAATATTGTGCTTTTGGACAACAAACCGACCTTGTTCGATTGCATTGAGTTTAGCGATGCGTTTGCCGCGATTGATGTGTTGTATGATCTTGCTTTTTTGCTGATGGATTTGATCGACCGTGGTTTGGTGGCAGACGCCCATCGTCTTTTGAACGCTTATCTTATGGCGATGACATGGAGCGATCTTGAAGAACATATCCAGGGGTTGGCTCTTCTGCCTTTATTTTTGTCCTGTCGGGCGGCGGTGCGCGCCCATGTCACAGCGCGCATGTTGTACAATCAAACTCTCTCGGAAGGCGCAAAGGGGCGCCTCACAGAGCAAGCGCATCAGTATTTCGATCTTGCTCAGGCAATGATTTTGCCCACGGCACCCCAGATTGTGGCCATAGGCGGTCTATCTGGCACGGGAAAGTCCACACTTGCCTTTCGATTAGCGCCGCACATCGGCCCATTGCCCGGCGCGGTTATCCTGCGCAGCGATGAGATTCGCAAGAAAATCTTAGGCAGCGATCCTCTTACGCCTCTTAGCGAGGATGCTTATACACCCGAGGTGACGGCGCAGGTCTATGCCAAGCAATTGGACCTCGCCACTCTTGCCATCAGAGCAGGACATGCGGTTATTCTGGATGCGGTCTTTGCCCGCAAAGAGGAGCGCTTGGCGGCGTCGCAATGTGCGAAGACATTGCGGGTCCCCTTTCAGGGGCTTTGGCTGGACGCCCCCATAGAGACGTTGAAAGATCGTGTCACGTCGCGCACAGGCGATGTGTCCGATGCGGATGCCGCTGTGGTTGATCTTCAAAGCACGTATGATGTGGGCACGATCACGTGGAGCGTGCTTGATGCCTCACGATCGCTTGATAGCCTGGAGAAAGCGGCGCTTGCGCTCTGTTAAGACCGAGTCGCAACAGAATAGTCAGTCTCACCCAAATAGGTTATAGTGAGACGTTAGGGACAAGAATCAGTCGCAACGGCGGCAGCTAGGGGAGTGTTGAGTATGTGGAAATCACGCATTATTGGCTTAGGCTATGTGCTGGGATTAGTGGCCGCCGGGGCGTTGATCCTGGGGCCGATCGCGGCGCGAGTCGATTATATGATTGGTTTTGTGCTGATTGGCGCGGCGCTTGTGCTGGGAATCATTGCCGTTCTCTGTGGATTGATTGGCGTCTTGTGGTCGCTCCTCAGTTCTCCGCGCGATGAGCTTGGCCGATCTTTCCGTACCCTGATTATCGCGGCGTTGGTGGTTCTCATTCCCGTGCTGATGGTGGTGCCGGGGGTGCAGAAGGGCTATCCGCCGATTCACGATATTACGACCGACATGGATAACCCGCCGCAATTTGTTGCCGTGCTGCCCTTGCGCCAAGGTTTAAACTCGACCGATTACAGCGCGAAATTTGTTGGCGAGGGCATGGGCGGCGCCGATAGCGGTAAACATTATTCGGACGTGCAAAAAGACCACTTCCCCGATATTCAGCCGGTTGTGTTGCCCGTGGCGATGGAAGATGCTTACGCTAAAGCTTTGGCCGCTGCACAGGCGCAAGGCTGGGAGATTGTTGAGGAAGCCCCGAATACGGGCCGCATTGAAGCCACGGCGACGACCATGTGGATGGGCTTCAAAGACGATGTGGTGATCCGCTTGCTCTCTGAAGGGGCCATGCAAACACGTATCGATGTGCGCTCAACCTCGCGTGTGGGGATGGGGGACATGGGCGCCAATGCGCTCAGGGTGCGGGCGTATTTGGCGGCGCTCCAGGGTTAAGCTATTGCCAGGCATGTCTTGATGTCCCCATTTCCAATGGGCAAGTAAAGATTGAGATCCAAACGCGAACCGGTTAACAACAGTTTGGACTCATCGTCTCTCCATGAATGAGAGAGCATGCATAGGACCAATTGGAATGCCTGTCACCCATAGCGTCGATATTTTTCGTGACACTTTTGGTTATGATCAATCAATCAAAGCGAGCGAGATTGTTCAAAATTATAATCACTCCCCGCTTATGGACACATGGCTTGCAGAATCCATTCATCGCGTCTTTACGCCCCGCCATCAAGTGATCGACAATGGATTCCTTTTGCCGCCAACATCGGAATCGCCGCGGCGTATCCACACGCCCTATTCAGAACACGTGGTTTATGATGCGGACTGGCAGCCTGTGCTTGAGGCCAATCATTATTCCTATAATTATATCGGGTTTGCGCCGAACGGAAATCTCTCAAGCTTTCGCCATGACCCTCTTGTGATTGAAGACCACATTACGGGGCCATGTTACTATATGGGCGCGCTGTTGACCCATCACGGGCACTTTTTTCTTGAGTGTTTGTCACGTTATTGGCATGCGTTGGAGCACCCTGTTCCTGACAATACAACATTTGTTTTTAACTTATGGAAAAGAGATGTCGGCGATCCCAACGCGTTGAAAGAAAAGCTTTTTCAAGGGCGATGGCACGACTTTTTCCAAGTTCTCGGCATACGTCCCGATAATCTCATCTTATTGACTAGACCAGCAAGCTTTGATCACCTGACCGTTCCGCAATGCGCTTATACAATTTCCGGTTATGATTGCCATATCAGTGAGAAGCTTCCATTGGTTTGGGGATATTTGCATGAAAGAATGAGCGCCATTGGATGTGAGTGTTATGATGTGTCGCTAAGTGCTGATAAAATTTACATATCCCGCCGACACGTTTCAGGACCTGCTCAAGACCGCCACATTCGTAATGAAGAAGATGTTGAAAACCTTTTTGCATCGTATGGATTTCGAATTGTTGTTCCTGAAGCCTTGGATTCACAATATGAGATGCAAGCAATCATCTCGAAATGTAAAGTCATCGCCTCGTCCCCAGGTTCCGGCCTGCAAAACTCTGCCTTCGCGCGGCCCGGTACGAAAATCCTCAACATTGTCGGGGAGAATATGAACAAAGACAATGCCGCGCTTATTCATCAGGCATCGATCGATTATATCGTCGGCAACCCGTGTTTTGCTTATTACGAAAATGACCTGAACGACGATCCCAATGACCATGGATCGACAATCAATCTTGCTGAGCTGCGCAAATGCATTGAACACGTTCTTGCGGCGTGACGTTCTGCTCACCCATCCCCATCCATCAAATCACCGACGCGGCCGAGGACACTGCCTTCGCCTTTGCTGCCTGATCCCATGATGCCCGGGACGGCGGCGAGAAGACGGCCCGCGAGGCGTGAGAACGGCAAGCTTTGCATCCACACGGTGCCGGGGCCGGTGAGTTTGGCGAAGAACACACCTTCACCGCCAAAAATCATCGATTTGATTCCGCCGACGCGCACAATGTCGTAATCAATCGTATCGCTCATCGCGGCAAGGCAGCCTGTATCCACATGCAGTGTTTCACCGTCTGCAAGTGTTTTTTTCTCAAGCGTGCCGCCGCAATGGACGAACACCATGCCATTGCCTTCGAGCTTTTGCAGGATAAAGCCTTCGCCGCCAAAGAGGCCGGTTAAAATACGTTTTTGAAACGCAATGCCGATGGAGACGCCTTTCGCGGCGGCGAGGAAGCTGTCTTTTTGGCAAATTAAACGCCCGCCAACCTCTGGGAGGTGCACGGGCAGGATGGTGCCGGGATAGGGCGCGGCAAAAGCGACATGGGCTTTCCCCCGTCCTTCATGGGTGAAGACCGTAGAGAACAGGCTTTCACCAGTGAGCACACGTTTGCCCGCGCCGACAAGTTTGCCCATAAAGCCTTTTTCTTGACCCGAGCCATCGCCGAAAATGCTATCCATCTTCACGTGATCCGATTTGTACATCATCGTGCCCGCTTCGGCGATGGCGCTTTCGTCAGGGTCGAGTTCAATCTCCACGAATTGCATGTCTTCACCCACGATACGGTAATCAATAACGTCTGCGTTGCTCATCAGTGTCTCCAGTTTTGAATGTCTTTCATGTATCCCTATTGAGGAGGAGGGGTGCTCACGTCATATAATAGTGACTGTTGATGTCTCCTTTACCATCGCATTGCACCACCCCATTTTCGACCATATCGATGATATGAGCATAGACGGACAGGGCGGCGGCCGGTTTAAGGCGATCAGGAATATCCGTGTACATACGATCAACTATATCCGGAATGGATGACACACCATCGCGCAAACAGTCTTCGATTTGCCGGGACCGGGTGTTGCGATGGGCGATCAAATCACGGACATATGTTTTTGGATCGCGAAGCGCCGGGCCATGGGTTGGCCAATAGATGTCATCGTCACGGGTCAGCAACAGCTCTAAACTTGTCATATAGTCGTTTAGATTGCCATCAGGCGGAATGATCACACTGGTTGACCAGGCCATGACATGATCGCCGCTAAAGAGCGTTTTTTCTTCCCGCAAACCGAAACAGAGATGATTGGAAATATGGCCGGGTGTGTGCACAACATCCACCGTCCAGCCATCGCCCGCAATCGCATCGCCATGCTTTACTGTCACATCGGGGATAAAGTCTCTATCGCCGCCTTCCTCCACATGGGGACCGGGATGGTTGGCTTGATGGGCGCCGTGCGGGCCATCGCCATAGGTCGTTGCGCCTGTTGCGGCCTGCA
>JANQLI010000102.1 GCA_028280675.1 Alphaproteobacteria bacterium | reverse complement strand
TTGCATGGCATGCAAGAGGTCGGCGGTTCGATTCCGCCTGGCTCCACCATTTACATATCTCACGACAACTCGCGTCGCTCGTCTCTCTGATGGGGCGGTCCTGGTGCGGCGGCCTGGCCGGCCGACGCCTGGTCGGGCGTTTGGGTGAAAGGTCGATGAAGAGTCGATTGGCGCCACCCCATTCGCAATCTAAAGTCATATCTCTTTAGTTCTCAAAGGTTGATTTCTGAAAGATTGAACGCGACGGATATGAGAAAGCGCTTGACGCTTTCATCGTGGCGGTATTCCTTGTTGTGATGATTGTGGCGTAAATATTTGAATTGCCGTTACGAGTCGTAAGTGTATCGTGACTCTGCGCGCATACTACTTAGGCAAAGCATGTGACTGAAACACCCTCTTCAGAGATGACAAAAGGCGCAGTGCTGAAAGGGCCGATCCTGAGTGGTGCAATCTATATTTCTGCGGCCGTCATTAACATTCTCATGCAATCGGCTTTGGCGTGGTGGTTAGGCGTTGAAGGTTTTGGTGTTTTTTCATTTGTTTTTAATTTGATCCTTTTTTTGGCAATCCCTGCAACCTTAGGCGCGCAAATAGGTCTCCTGCGCTACGTTCCTAGTTATGTTGGACGCCACAAATGGCGCGAGTTGCAGGGTGTTGTGCGTTTTGGCATAGGGTCAAGTGTGTTGGGGGGGGCTATCTTTGCGATTCTTGGCGTCGTGACGGTTTTCTTTTTTGGGGATGACATGTCACCCGTTTTAGCAACGTCTTTGATGGTTGGTTTCATGATGTTGCCTTTGATGACTCTTGTACGATCGGGAGCGTCAATTGTGCGGGGGTTTGATCGATTGGTTCACGCCTTGATTCCAAATATGATGCTGACAGAATTCGCCATCGTTATTGGTATTGCTGTCATGTTCTTTTTATCAGCAGCGCCATCTCCTGTATCGGCATTATGGTTTGCATTGATTGGCACATGTTTGTCTTGCCTATGGCTTTTCGTGAGTGGGGTGCGGGCGTATCCTCACGAGGGTCGAGGGGTTGTTCCGCTTTATCAGATGCGTGCATGGAGCGCGACGGCGCTTCCTTTATTGATTGTTGCGATTTCACGTCTCAGTTTTGATCGCATTGGCGTTTTAATGGTGGGCGGATTAGCGGATACAGACCTTGCTGGGATCTATGCCCTCTCTGCCCGCATTAGTGATGTGGTGATGTTTCCTTTGGTGGCGGTGAACGCTTACTTCGTGACGCGCATCGCAAGTCATTACGCCAAAGGCCAAATGCAAGAGTTGCAGAACGATGTGAAGCTTACTGGCATATTATCGATGAGCTGCGCCACATGTGCTGCAATTCCTTGTCTCATATTCCCAGACTTTCTTCTCGGTTTGTTTGGGGCTGAGTTTCAAGCGGGCGCAAATGTTTTGCGCATCCTTGTTGTTGGGCAATGGCTTGCGGTGAGTGTCGGGTCCGTCAGTTATCTGTTGAGCTTGACGGCATTTGAAAAAAGTGCGGCATTTGTCACGATCACGGCTGCGTTAGCAAACATTGCGCTTTTGGTGATTCTCATCCCGCTTTTTGGTGCTGAAGGGGCTGCTTGGGCCTTTACAGTGTCGCTCGGCGGGCTGAGTATTGTGATGGCTCTTCTTGTGTGGCGTCAGTTGCATTTAATGCCAGGAATATACGCGAGTCTGGTAAAGCACACGCCGCGAAACGGCCCCTTGAATGAGGGATAATTCCTCTTATCTATAGGTCAAATAAACGCAGTGCCCAATTGGGGCTGCCGATGCTTTGGGTCGCTTTAAGGAAGGGCCGCAGGAATGTCTCGTTTTACACAATTCGATAACCCCTTTTTGCTGGGGTTTGATCAGATTGAGCGCGTGCTCGATAGTGTGACCCGGTCATCAAATGATGGCTATCCCCCTTATAATATTGAGAAAGTCGGGCCGCATGCTTTGCGCATTACCTTGGCGGTGGCTGGATTTACCCACGACACCCTTGAGGTGACGACCGAGGATAAGCAATTGCTTATCAGAGGCAAACAGGATGACGACCCGGACCGGGAATATCTGCACCGGGGAATCGCCGCGCGGCAGTTTCAGCGTTCCTTCGTGCTCGCAGACGGTATGGAAGTGGTTGACGCCGCGCTTGATAATGGGCTTTTACATGTCAATCTGGTGCGGCCGGAGCCTGAGACCGTCCTGCGGAAGATAGAAATCAAATCTGCGCATAAGCGAACAGTAGAGACATCTTCTCTCGCGGTGGATAAAGCAAAAGCGTAAGATGAAAAAGTGGCTGGGTGGCCAGCGCAGTGAGAGTGTAGTTAGGATGCGTTATGACACATCTTGGTGATAAGAAACCGGACAAAATAAGCGCAGAGGCGTTTGCCTCTTTGGGTGCGCCCGAGATTGTCTATATCCGTGAAATTTCTGTAGAGGATCTGCACGACGAACTCGCCGAGGATATTGCAACGTCCGGCATGAACGAAGAGGTGTTTGAAGAACAATTCGTGGCGATTGAGCCGGGAACGACCCTCTATGCCTTACATGCGGCGAATGGTGTGCGGATGGCCGTGGTCGATAGCCGTGAAGCGGCCTATGTGGCGGCGCGGCAGTATGAACTCACGCCGGTGAGTGTGCACTAAAGAGCATTGTTTCGGAAAATCTATTACGACGCTCTCGGAAGCTTTTGGGCGCCGAACGGTCCGGCTTTTTCATCTTCTGTGGTGAGAAGGGCATAGATCGCGGATTCATTTTCTGCGCCGCGCAATTTCGCACACATGTCATCATTGCGTAAAAGGCGTGATATTCCGGCTAAGGCTTTCAGATGATCGGCGCCGGCTTCACTTGGCGCTAGAAGCAAGAACACCAGATCAACCGGTTGATGGTCGATGGCGTCAAAGGCCACGGGCTTGGCAAGGCGGGCGAACAGGCCATAAAGCTTCTCGGCGGTTTCAAGTTTGCCATGGGGAATCGCGATGCCGTGGCCAACGCCGGTTGAGCCAAGGCGCTCGCGTTCAACCAACGTGTCAAAGATGGCGCGTTCATCGAGGCCCGTCTGTTTCGCGGCATATCCAGCAAGGTCTTGCAACACTTGCTTTTTGCTGCCCACTTTCAGCGGAGCCATGATCGACTCAGGGGTGATGAAGGTCGAAAGGTTCATAGTCGCACGCTTATCTTGCTCACATATGCATTCATTTTATGCCGGTCTCGTCCTGACCCGGATCAATCCAGCCGATATTGCCGTCAGTCCGGCGGTAGACCACATTGATGCCGCCGTGGTCGATATTCCGGAACACTAAGGTTGCGCTATCGGCCAGATCCATTTGCATGACCGCTTCTCCAACAGAGCAGGTGCGAATATTGGTTTTTGTTTCGGCAATAATCACAGGCTGCAGTGTGTCCGGTTCCTCTTGCTCTTCTGTTGTGTTTTCGCCTGCGATGACAAAAGAGGGCGCACTAAAGGCTTCAACCTCCACCGCATTCGCATGATGATTTTTAAGACGACGTTTGTAACGGCGTACCCGCTTTTCGATATGTTCAGCCGCTTCTTCGAACGACGCATAAATTTCGGAATTGCTGCCAGCGCTTTGCAGCAAAATGCCTGAATCGAGATGAACAGAGCAATCGCATTGGAAGCCATGTCCTTCACGAGAAAAAGTCACATGCGCCTGTGCAGGACGGTCAAAATATTTTGACACCACCGCATCTAAATTGGTTTCGACGTGGGTGCGGAGGTGATCTCCAATATCGATTTGTTTTCCCACCACGTTTACGTCCATTGCACTGATCCACTCTGTTTTACTTGTTCTTCACTCTGTGCGCGCCATTTTGCATCCATGACCTCAAATTACTTGGGCCTTCGCACGACGTTATCCTGTCTCACAAGGAAGTCTTCGCCGCTCTTTTTTGTGCTGGTTGGGGCAAGCGGCGCGGACCATAGAGACCCTTTTCCGACAAGTCAATCATCCACTTTTGAGGCGATCTTTTTGGCTGCATTCCGCTGTTTTTATCCATTTTTGCTCCTCCCGGAAGGGCTGCGAGGCAAGGCATGTTTGCCTGGCGCTCTTCTCATATAGGAACGCCCAAGGTGTTTGTCATCCGGTTTAGGCGGGTTGCTTTTTTAACCGCCGTCGTTGGACGGAGGAGGGGATATGCATGGCTTCGCGGTACTTCGCCACTGTGCGCCGGGCAATATCGATCCCAGCGTCTTTTAAGAGCTCGACAATCCGATCATCAGACAGGATTTTTGAGGGGCTCTCTTCATCAATCAATTCTTTGATGCGGTGACGCACAGCCTCTGCTGAATGGGCCTCCCCGCCACTTGTCGAAGCAATCGCTGAGGTGAAAAAGTATTTTAACTCAAACAGACCGCGCGGTGTCGCAATATACTTATTGGCGGTGACACGGCTCACCGTTGATTCGTGCATAGAGATCGCATCGGCAATCGTTTTGAGGTTCAAAGGGCGCAGGTGCTGAATGCCGTGGACCAGGAACGAGTCCTGTTGTTTGACGAGCTCTGTCGCAACTTTCAAAATCGTTTTAGCGCGCTGGTCGAGACTTTTAACAAGCCAGTTGGCATTGTTAAAGCACTCGTTGAGGTAGGCTTTTTCGTCTTTTGAATTTGCGGATGCACTCACCTCAGAATAATACCGTTCATTCAGCAAGACTTTCGGCAAGGTGTCGCTATTCAGCTCAATGCGCCACCCACCTTCATTGTCAGATTTGACAAACACATCCGGCACGACGGGCTGGGTTATTTCGCTGCTATGGGCCAATCCCGGTTTCGGATCGAGATCACGAATCTCTTGGATCATCTCGGCCATGTCTTCATCGTCAACCTGACAGGCCTCTCTGAGAGCGGTCATGTCATGTTTGGCGAGAAGATCGAGATTGTTCAGTAAGCATGCAATCGCTGGATCATAGCGGTTGCGCTCCATCAGTTGTAATTTCAAGCATTCCGCAAGATCACGGGCGCATACACCTGCAGGTTCGAAGCTTTGCATCTTGTGCAAAACCTCTTCGATTTGTTCGGTATCCGTCCCGAGACGTTCAGCAATGCTTTCAAGAGAGCAGGTCAAGTAGCCTGCCTCATCCAAATTGTCGATGATGTCTGCCCCGATCACACGATCCATGGCGCCTTCAATGCTGACATTGAGTTGTTCAAGAAGGACATCCCGCAAAGATTGTTCGCTTGAGAGCGTGGATTCAATGGTGGATTCCATGGAGTCAAAATTAGACGATCCACCTGTTCCGGCAGACGACCAATCCATTGTCATGGATTCTTGAGCGTCTTCTGTTTTTTTGTTTTGGATGTCGGCGCGCGATTCATCTGCATAGAGATTTTCATAGTCTGTGTCTAATGAAGCGGATGCATCCGTGCCAGGGGAATGCGCTTCAAGCGCATGATCTGTTTCGGTCAACGGGAGAGGGGTTTCGCTGTCTCCCCCTTCATTGGGCGGCGTTTCATCTTTTACAGGCGCCGCCTCTTTATTGGCGTCCTGTCCGTTGCCGTCATCGATTTCCAGCAAAGGATTTTTTTCTATTTGCTCGCTCACAAAATCGCTGAGTTCTAAGTTGGACAGTTGCAACAGCTTGATCGCTTGCTGCAGTTGCGGCGTCATGACAAGCGATTGACTTTGTCGGAGCTCTAATCGTGGAGTTAACGCCATACTTACCCAATACCCTAAACCCAAAATGGCATGTTACATGCGGAAGCTTTCACCTAAGTAAACGCGGCGCACATCGTCATTGCCTACAATATCATCCGCTGTCCCTTCTGTGAGGACTTGACCGTCATGGATGATATAGGCGCGATCAACAATCTCCAGGGTGTCGCGGACGTTATGGTCCGTCACCAATACGCCGATCCCCCGGTCTTTTAATTGGCCAATGAGGTCTCGAATTTCGCCGACAGCTTTCGGGTCAATCCCCGCCAAGGGTTCATCAAGAAGAATAAAATAAGGTTGTGTCGCCAATGCGCGCGCAATTTCAACACGGCGGCGCTCCCCGCCTGAGAGGGCAAGCGATGGCGTCATGCGCAAAGGTGTAATGGAAAACTCGGCCAGGAGATCATCAAGTAATTGTTCACGTTTTTGCGGATTGGATTCGACGAGCTCAAGAACGGACCGAATATTGTCTTCCACATTCATGCCGCGGAAGATCGATGATTCTTGCGGCAAATAACCGATCCCCATCCGCGAGCGGCGATACATCGGCAAGCGGGTCATATCGTGCCCGTCCAACTCAATGGAGCCGTAATCGACAGGGATCAAACCGGTGATCATGTAAAAGCATGTGGTTTTTCCGGCGCCATTGGGCCCGAGTAAGCCAACCACTTCACCGCGATGCAAAGTCATGCTGACGCCCCGCACAACGGGGCGGTTTTTGAAGCTCTTGCCAATTTTATTGACACGGAGGCCGGAGGCTTCACTGACAACGCGTAAAGAGCTCTCAAGAGTGCTCCCAGAGCCTTTGTTTGCCGCAGTGGCGCTATTTTCAATCTCGTGGTTCATCTTGTCCCCTATAAGACCCATGTGGTCTTAATATTCAGTGAATTATCCTTAACCATAGCGCGTTAAGACT
Organism: Alphaproteobacteria bacterium; assembly: GCA_028280675.1. Lineage (GTDB taxonomy): Bacteria > Pseudomonadota > Alphaproteobacteria > SMXP01 > SMXP01 > JANQLI01. The sequence goes on along the minus strand of JANQLI010000102.1, from coordinate 22,315 downwards.
TGCTTAGTCTTTTGATTTCGAAGGGAAAAATACTCCCTGCACCCGCCCGCCAGTGTTCTTCGCGCTGCGTGTGCAGGCGCCTTTCAGGAAGCTCCGGCCAGTGTCAAGATCCATATCAAGCGACGCCCCGCAGAGTGTGTTTTTGCCTTGAGTCAGCAGAACATTGTCGTGCAGCGTGATCACGCGGTCCACAACGTCATAATCGGCCCATTCCCCTTCGGCTTGTTCGGTGGGCGAGGTGACGATGACATTGCCACTTGCTTTCATAGACGAGATCGATTCTGAACTGCCGCCGTCTTCTGTTTCTTCAGATGTGTAATGCACTTCAAGCCGTTGTGAGGTGAGAGTCAAAGTCCCTTGCTTTGCATCCACATTGCCGAGGAAGATGGCGACCTGTTGCTCTTGTTTCACTTCAAGAGAGTCTGAGGTGATCTCAATCGGTTGTTGCGTGTCATGCCCCCCTTCGGCAAAGATTCCGCTTTGTGCTGCAGCAGGAAGAACCAGTGCGCTAAAAAAGCCCAAGGTCAAGGCAAGGGCTGTGAAAATCTGGGGTCGATCGGGTGTGCTATTATTCATCATCTTATGCTCTGTCTCAATTCACGCTTATTGAAGGTTTGTCCGGTTCGGCTGTGCCTGCCTCTGAATTGGATTGTGTGTTTGGGATTTCTTCTGCGTTGGTCATGGTGTTTTGTTTTTTGGGATCAATGTAGGTTTTGACATTGCCGATGAAGAAAATGTGATTTCCATTGTCTTTGACTTTAAAACTGTCGGCGACAATCGTTCCCATCTTGCTTCTTCCATTGATGGTGGTCGGGCCTGTTACACTGCTGTCCTTGAAATGTATGCGGGCCCGTTCTGTGCGAAATTCATAATTGTCCTCGGATGTCAAGGTGACATCTCCTGTGAGGATCATGGTGTTTTCTTCGGATTTCATCCGCCCTTTATCGGCGCGCAAGTTGATTTTATCGCTGCCAAGCGGATTGTTGCTTGTGCTGCCATCTTCCGGGATATTGAGTTGGCCGGTAATCTTTTCAAAATCCATCCGGTTCGGGTCGTCGGGAAACTGAATGCCTTTCTCCGCCTCGACATTGAAGGGGCGGCCCTCGGCATCATAGCCCGTCATGGTCGGATTGCTCATTTGTAAATCTTCTTCGATTGTGCCGATGATCTCGAACTTGATGGTGGTGTCATCATCTTCTTGCAAAAAGGTTGACATGATCGCGACAAGAATCAGTCCGCCAGCGCTAAGGGGCAGAAATAATTTCATAAAGTCAACAAAGCGGCTGTAGCGTGTGGCGAGCTGAATACTCCGCGCCGTATCTTCACGGTGACGCGGTGTCCAGTCGCGAATACCGCGTTTTGACGCATCTTCAGCACTGCTATGATCGAATGCCTGGTATATGCGTTTCAAATCCGTCATCGCTCAGCGCCTTAGGCAACTCCCGCTTTCAAGCAGTCATGCATATGCACAATGCCGATAGGTTGACCCTTGCTGTCATCCGTATCGACAACGAACAGACACGTGATCTTAGCGTTGTTCATAAAGCCGACCGCTTCGGCGACCAATGCGGCCGGGCGGATCGTTTTGGGCGATGAGGTCATCACATCCGCTGCTGTTTTGCTGAGAAAATCATTGCCAATATGACGCCGTAAATCGCCATCGGTAAACACGCCAATCAGGGCGCCGTCTTTATCTGTGATGCCGACACAGCCAAAATGTTTTGACGTCATAACGAGCAGAAGATCTTGCATTGACGTCTCGGGCTTACAGAGCGGAAGCTCATTCACTCCATGCATAATGTCTTTGACACGCACCAGCGCCTTCCCGAGTTGGCCGCCTGGATGCAGAACGCGGTAATCATCTGCGGAAAATCCGCGGCGCTCCATCAAGGCAACGGCCAATGTATCGCCAAGGGCCAGCATCATGGTTGAAGAGGTTGTCGGCGCCATGCCCATGGGGCAGGCTTCTGGAACCTTTGGCAAGAGCAGTCCGACTGTGGCGGCCTCCATCAGCGTGCTATCTGCGCGACTGGAAATTCCGATGAGGGGAATATCAAAGCGTTTGGTGTGGGCAATCAGGTCTTTGAGCTCTTGGTTTTCACCGGAATTAGAGAGCATCAAGATTGCGTCGGCTTTGGTGATCATGCCCAAGTCGCCATGGCTTGCTTCTGCGGGGTGCACAAAAAAGGCAGGTGACCCTGTTGAAGCTAGTGTGGCGGCGATTTTCCGCGCGACATGACCGCTTTTCCCAAGCCCGCTGACGATAATCCGCCCAGACACCGCCATCAGCAGATCCAGGGCTTGGCTGAAGTCGCCATCGATGGTGCTTGCTAAGGCAGTGAGGGCGTCCGATTCAATCGTCAGCACTTCCCGTGCGACTTCTATATCCCGGCTATAGATGCTGGATTGCGCCTTGTTTTGATCGGCTGTTGTCATTCAGTCTGCCTTAACTCGTTTTATTTGTTACTTTTTTAAGCCGCCCCAGCGCCTTGCCCCGCTTGCGGCACGTGGCAAGATGGTTTTTGCGCATGGCCTAGTCCGCCTATAGAGCGGATTCGTCTTAAGACCCCGTTAACCATAATGCGAGAACTGTGCCAACCCCGGAATTATGGGGTTTTCTGGGGCGCAGGTCAATGAAGCCGACAGTCTATGATCAGAAGTGGCCAATCCTTGGGGCTTAGTGAGAAAAGATGTCCTCATCCAGCCACCCCTTGAGATCGAGTTCGGCGCGGGTGCCAAGGAAGTCAAAGGCGGCTTGGGCCAAATGCTGTCGCTCTTCGCGGACAAGCATGGTGTCGAGTTTCTCTTTCAGAGAATGCAAGTATAGCACATCGGATGCGGCGTAGCTGAGCTGGGCATCGGACAGGTTCTCTGCGCCCCAGTCAGAGCTTTGCTGCTGTTTGCTGAGATCCACCCCGAGCAGTTCGCGGCAGAGGTCTTTCAGGCCATGCCGGTCTGTATAGGTGCGCACGAGTTTTGATGCGATCTTGGTGCAGTACACCGGGGCAGTGTCGATGCCGAGGTCTTTGCGCATAAACACGATGTCAAAGCGGGCGTAATGAAAAATTTTTAAGACCTTTGTGTCGGCCATGAGATTTTTCAGGTTCGGACAGTCATAGTGATCGCGCTGAAGCTGCACCACATGGGCGTCACCATCACCTGAAGAAAGTTGCACGACACATAGTTCATCGCGCACCGGATTGAGGCCTTGCGTTTCTGTATCCACAGCGACCACCGGCCCAAGATCAAGGTTGTTCGGTAAATCGCCAATGTGGTGGTGGATGGTCATCACTGCGTTCTTTCGTGTGCCTCGGCTTTAGGGGCAGAGAAACTATATTCGATCTGGGGCGTCAAGCCCCGATATGGGGACGCATTCTAAAGCCGAACTCTCAATTTTTATTTATTTTCGCTGTAGATTTCTGATGCACAGTCGGGAAATTGGAATTTTTCTATGAGAATCAATGCTTTTCGCCTTATTTTGATATAATCAAAAGTTAAAGTTTAAGTTGTTTTTATACGAACTTTTCTCACTTTTGAGTCATTTTTGTCGTAATCGATGGTGAAAGTCATTCAGTCGACTGCATACATGGACTGGGAGAAAATATATGTTAGGACGTGCTTTTTCACTCACGCTATCCGTCTCCATTATGACCGGCTCTTTGGTGCTGTACATGACCTTTTAAGGTCACAGCTTATATCGTTATATTGATCCAACGCACGCAGATTTGCGTAATCTCTCTCCAAGGCCCCCTTTGTGTTGCGGGCGTTGCTCAAGAAGGGTGGTTGGATCATGAAACTCTGGAAAAAAATAGCCCTTGGGTTTGTCGGGGTCTTTGTCGTGTCGTTGGCCGGATTGGTGGTCACCTACGTGATCAAAAATCAGCCGAGTGAACTTCAAGAGCCGAATTACTTTTCCTATTATCAATCACAAGACACCAAGCCCGAAGGGAAGGTTGGCATCTACATTTCACAGATGATCTTGCCTGAGACCTATGATGAAGAGGTCTACCGCAACGTTTTCTATAAACCGCTTAAAATTATTCCCTGGCCGATTCGTACGTTGTTGCAAGTGGACAGAGGCACGCCGCTCTATGATGCGGAACGGTATTTTGAGTTTGAGGCGTTCATGCCAACGCGGCTTATTGATCACAAAGGACGTGACACTGATATTGACGGTGTGTCCTATGTTGAAAAATACAAAGCTGGCGACATCGAATTTGTGCCAGGGAAAGATTACACGCCGGGTTATTTTCTTTTTGCAGATCGTAAAGCGGGCATGCCAACGGGGGCGGCTGACCTGATGGCGAAAGCGCGTGTTTTTTATCATGCGGAAAATGCTGGCATGACGAATGGCCGTGTCCCGGAAGAGGCCAGCATCATCAAGCTTGTCTCGCGCACCATGGAGAAAGTGCAAGCGGTCTATGGCGACGTTCCTTGGCGATGGGCCAATGCGGAGAAATATGATGAGGCGCGTGCTGCGATGTATGCGCTGCTTGATGAAGGTGTCGATACGGTTGTGTTTTCTCCGCCACGGCCAATCTATTCGCATTATGAGGAATTTACCGCAACCGTTAAAACAAGCGTCAGCTACATCCGCGATTGGGAAGATCAATACGGCGCAGGCAAAACAATAAAATTCATTATCGCGCCTCAGCTTTCTGACTTTGATGTGCTGCGCGATGCCTATCTCAACAATTTGCGAGACCAATTAAAAGATATTCCGCAAGATAAATCTGTGCGTGTTGTGGCGTCTTTTCACGGTATGCCATGGGAGATGGTCGAGAATGAAGCTTGGCTGCAATTGGCGCCCCCGTATTTAAACGCCATGTTATCGGATATTCAATCTATCCTCGGTGAGGAAAAAGGCTTCGCAAAATGGGATGCGGTGTTAGCGCAAGATTACTTCGGCGAAATGACCGATATGTATCCTTCGACGAATGATATTTATTGGCAATCTATCGCGGAGAATTATGACTATGTGATCAACGTGCCGGTGGAGTTCATTACAGAAAACACAGATACGCTGTTTGCGCATGCGGTTGTGAATTTCCAAGGATTTGATGACTTTGATGTCTATGAACCAATTGATTATCCGGATTGGGATCAACCATTGATCCGCAAATATGTCCAAGACGGCACAACGGTGATTTATAACTCTGTTCCCGTGGGCCCCTATCAGGAGCCATTGATCGAGGCGCATTTTTTAGCGATAGACGCAATCCTCAGCCAAGCGACGGATAAGGAATCTATTGTTTATCACGGTGATCCCATTCAGTAAAAGCTGACAAGTTTGTCGAAAAGCGCGGTCTTCAAGGCTGCGTTTTTTCATTTGCAATGATCTGTTGATGAATCTGCGCCGTATGAGTTAGAAGGATCCTTGAAGACGTGTCATTCAACCCTTGTGAGAAAAGATCATCACCATGCCTGATAGCACTTGTGCTAATCCCGTCACATCGGCTGACCAGAATGCGCAGCATACAATGACCGACAATGACGTCGATATGACCCATCCGCTTTATAAGTCGGATGAAGGCTATGAAGAGATTATGAAATGGTATCATGGTCTTCTTGAACAAATCGAAGTGCCGTTTGAGCAGCGCTTTGTCGATACCCGCTTTGGCAAAACCCATATGCTGGTGTGCGGCCCTGAAGATGGTGAACCATTGGTGTTAGTGCAGGCGGTGGCGGGCAGTTCGCCGCTGTGGCGTAATCAACTGGCTGATTTTTCAAAACACTTTCGCGTTTATGCGCTTGATACTGTTGGGCAGCCGGGGTTGAGCGATCAAAATCCGCCGTCCTATTTAAACGACGACTATACACAGTGGCTTTGCGATGTCTTGGATTCACTCAAGATCGAAAAAGCGCATTTTGCAGGCGTCAGCGCTGGCGGGTGGCAGGTGATGCGCATGGCGATTGATGCGCCGGATCGTGTTCGTAAAGCTGTGCTGTTGAGTCCCATGGGTGTGTGTCATGCTAAGTTGCCTGTTAAAATTTGGCTGACCAAGATGGTCAAAAAAGGCAAGGACGTTGACGGTTTGCAAGATGATCTCACGGCAAAGTCCGTGAAATCAAAAAGTCCCGGAGGATCTTTCGGCACGTTTGACCGTCAGCTAGCACGCGCCATGGCGCTTTGTACAAAACACTTTCGTGTGGATCGTTCCATGGGGATTTACAACCCAGATACAGGCAAAGTGAATAAACTCAATGCGCTCCGGGTTCTCAGAAAATTTTTTCTCTCGGAACCGAAATCTGTCTTGCGTCAATTGATGACACCGACCTTGGTAATCTTTGGACAGCATGAGGTTTTGTATAACCCTTATAAGGTTGGACCACGTTTGAAAAAGCTTGCAGCAAATGTGGACGTCGAAGTCATCGAAGGCGCGGGTCATGCCGTCATCTATGACCGCCCGAATGATGCCAATCCGATGATTATCGATTTTTTACGCGCCCCATAAAACATATTAAATACAATAGTTTACAAATATGCCTCGCTGAGATCTTTAGGCGGTCGTCAGCGCGACTTATTTTTGTCTTTATTCTTGTGCAGACTTTGTTAGCCTGAAAACCACGTGGGACAAGTGGACGGCCTATCTGAGAGAGTGAGGGGTAACATGGTGACATCATTACTTCATAGAATACGGTATATTGCTGTTGCGGCTTTATTGGGCGCAACCGTCACAGCGTGCACAACTGTGGCAGAAACGGGACGTACACAATTTAATTTCATGTCGGACCGGCAAGCCAATCAAATGGGTCTGGGTGCGTATCAGCAAATTAAAAAAGAGAAAAAAATTTCACGTAATACTGAACTTGCAAAACAGGTCAGACAAGTTGGTAACCGTGTCGCCAAGGCGAGTGGGCGCAATTATGCTTGGGAGTTTACTCTCTTTGAAGATGAGAATCCGAATGCGTTTGCACTTCCTGGCGGGAAAGTCGGTGTGAATACGGGTTTGTTTAAGGTTGCAAAAAACAGAGACCAATTAGCTGCTGTGATGGCCCATGAGGTTGCCCATGCAACGTCACGTCATTCAGCGGAACGGGTGTCTGGGCAAACGGGCGTACAGGCAATCTTGGTAGGTGCTGGAGCTGCAATGGGGGCTAGTCAAAACACGATGAACCTGTTTGCGCAAGCTGCAACACTTGGTGTGATCCTTCCGTTTAACCGGAGTCAAGAATCAGAGGCAGACTATATTGGTTTGTTGTTTATGGCGCGTGCTGGGTATGACCCACGACAAGCGGTTGAGCTGTGGAAAAACTTTGCCAATTATGGCGGTAACCGGCCCCCGGAATTTTTATCGACCCATCCGTCACCCGGTAACAGGATTCAAAAATTGCAAGCAAATATGCCGGCGGCGATGAGGGAATATCAAAACAGTCCGTACCGTAAATAGTGCGAGATCTGTTCTGGCCGGACAGGTGTAAACACCGCATAGTAAGAGCCTCACGATCATATGTGAGGTTCTTTCTTTTTGGAGATGAGGAGTGGGGATGAGACCGCAAAAAAGTATTGCCATATTATGCGCCGCCGCGATTGTTAGCCATGTGACAGCATTATCTGTGTATGCGCAGGAGAATGAGGTGCGTGGCGATCTTGAGAATTTTTGTGCCGTCGGGCAACAAATCATCACCAATACAAACCTTGTGCCTGAGAATGTGGTCTATGACGCGTTTTCTGACATGACGGCGTCCAAACCATTCGTGGATGAAGAAAAGCTTATCACCCGGCAATATGTTGAATATGACACGCTGCCAAAGAGCGGCGAACGCTATGCAAAGTTGATTTCGTGTAAATTTAAATCCGCCGAGCGCTTAAACACATTCCGCGGAGATGGCGCGGCTGGGGAAGAGCTGAACTGTAAAGCCATTAATCAAGACACTTTTGACAAAGTGCGCCGTCGCATTGATGTGATGGACCCGCCGGAGATCATTTTCGATGATGATGAGGTCACGGGGCGCGGCCAGCAATGGATCGCCGGTTGGCCTTATCAAGCAGTGACCAAGGATGCGGATGGCGCGATCCACGTGCGCGCAAAATCTTTGCCAGTGCCATACAATTGGTGGTTACCCATGCCTGCGCGCTTTTTAGGGGTGCATTATTGCCATCTTGTGGCGCCTGATTACGCCGAAGCTCTGTTAACCGGTGCTATCGATCCGGAAGAAACGTCGTCGAACTGATTTTTACCGTTTCTGCAGCAAAATGACATCCGGTCCTGCGATGTGCAGATCGGCGTCCAGAAGACGTGCGAGCCAAGCAAATGTTTCGCGCGAATAAAAACAAATATGCGTCGGATCTAAAATGTAATGCCAATGTGTGAAAGCATCTTGGTCCTTGACAAGTTTTATCATAATGCCGAGCCATCCCTTTTCGTGTAAGCATGACCAAAGGCGTGTGATCTCAAAGCGTGGGTTGGCAAGGTGTTCGATGACTTCCGTTGCGGTGATGAAATCGTAGTGACGGTCAAACACGGAGGCGTCTTGTGCGTAGAATTTATCATACAGCGCCACTCTATGCCCTTGTTCCTCTAACATAACTGAAAGAGTGGGGCCTGGGCCGCAGCCAAAGTCGAGACCGGTTGATCGGGGTGTCAAGCGCGTGGATAAGGGTGCGGCGAGGCGGTTGAGAAAGTCGCGATAGCCTTGATCGTTTGGATCATTCTTATGCAAATCATATTGCGCTTTTTCGTCATGGCCGGAAAGATGCTGATGTGGCGGCACGAAGACTAAATCGCATGTGCCGCATTGCATATACGCGCGCTGCGCATCACGATGGTACGCTGTCATGTTGGCGCCCTTGCAAAGAGGGCATGTGGAGGAGGTGGTTATCATCTACACATTATGCCTGCCGCACACGCGCCAATCATCACAACATCGGTTTGTTTCATCGGCAGAGGCTATGCATCCATAATTTCGCCGAGCACACGTTCTGCCGACGCCATCGCGGATTCCATACCGAACTCCAAGCGGCGTGTGTGTTCCCCGGCAAAATGAATGCGTCCGGATGGTTTCTCCATATCGTTGCCAAAACGCGTGACTTGTCCTGGCGCATAGTTATGGGCGCACCCGCCGATAAACGGATTGCGGCCCCAGGCTTGGTGATGCATCAATTCAAGTTTGCCTTTGGACGCGGGACGTATGTTCGCTAGCGTGTCGAGGACCAAGGCTTCCGCATCTTTATGCGGCAATTGGTCAATCCGTTTGCCGCCATGCCCATTCATCCACACAAGGAGAGTTCCCACTTCCCCACTCTGATCCTCTACTGCGAAGACACGTTCCACCAGGCTGTCGGTCCACATGGTTGGCTGGTAGCCATCCTGTTCCCAGAATTTGGCCGTCGGGCGCAAATACAATTTTGTATTTGGCGAAACGCCGAGTTCATTAATCGCTGCGGTTTTCAATGCGGGCAGTCCCGGTTCAAAACTCACCCTTTGCAGTGCATGAAAGGGAACCGCGGCGACAAGAAAGGCCCCGCGATAAGTGCTGCCATCAAGGCAAGTCACCTCGACCCCAGTTGCATCTTGTCTCACAATCGCGGCGGCTTTGTGAAAGTGCACCTCGCTTTGCAGGGCGTTGGCCATTGCTTCGGGAAGACGTTGATTGCCGCCTTTCACTTGGCCGATCAGCGGATCATTGCCGCCATATTGTTCTTTGCTGGTGTCTTGAAAACCGCTAAAGGAGAGCCGCGTTTTATCGCGCAGCATCGCAAGAGCTGACGTCTGCCAAATATCCGAACAATTCGCCGGGACATTGATCAGACGCAGCGCTTCATCTGAGACACCTTTGCTTTTAAGGTAATGACCGAGAGAAATATCAAGGTCTGCGTAATCCTCTTTGAGCCATTCATCTAATTCTGTAAACGGATTATTCTTGAAAATGAAATGATTCTCAAGAAGAGATGGGGCAATGGCGCGTTCTTCCCCTACCGTCAGATTGGCATCCGATGTTTCCCACTCGTCTGCGTGAATCATTTGTCCGCGCACATAATAACTTGGTGGACGCACCTTGATGTCCGAAGGAATGCGTGACAATCCTAAGCGGTCAATCATGTCAATCACGCGCGCATACATGCGGCCAATATCGCTCGCGCCCATCTCTTGTAATTCGCCGCCCACCCTTTGTGTGCGCACCCGCCCACCAACGTGACCAGCGGCGTCGAGGACCGTTACCTTCGCGCCGCTTTCTTCCAGCAGCATGGCGGCGTAAAGGCCAGAAAGACCGGCGCCGATGATGATCACCTCTGTGTGTTCCGCTGCAAAGACGGATTTCGGTAAGCATGATGTGAGCGCTAAAGCAGCGCTGGTTTTGAGAAGGGTGCGCCGGTTTGGGCGCGGCGAAAATGTCATCGGGTCTACCTCTCTTTTTCAATTGGCACTTTAAGGCCTGAGCCGTGAGCGTCCAGGGTGCATCTTGCACTGCTCAGCCTGTGGTGATGACAGCTAGTGGTGGTGGTTACGTCTTGGCTCTGTTATACTCCCATCACCACAAAAGCATGAAAGGGCAGAGACATGGCCGAACAAGATAATGCGCATCCTATTGCCAGCTTTGATGATTTTTGGCCCTATTATTTGCGCGAGCATCTCGATTCCACGTGCCGCCTCTTTCATTATGTCGGGTCCATATGGGGGTTGCTGTGTGTGCTCAATCTGTTCACCACGGGCAGTGTGTTGTGGTTGGTCTATGGGATTGTCGGGGGCTATGGGATGGCCTGGCTCGGCCATTTCGTTTTTGAGAAAAACAAACCTGCGACCTTTCAATATCCCCTTTGGTCCTTTATGGGCGATTGGCGCATGTTATGGCTCTGGCTCTCCGGCGGGTTAGATGCAGAAATTGAAAAGGTCAAAACGCTTCCTTCGCTTAAAGATGTAACCTCGTGAGTAAACAAGAGTATGTGATCTTGGTGGACGATCAGGATCGGGTCGTTGCCGCAAAAGAAAAGATGCAGGCCCATATCGATGGCGATTTGCATCGCGCCTTCTCTGTTTTTTTGTTCGATGAGGCTGGGCGGTGTCTTTTGCAAAAACGGGCCGACGGGAAATATCATTCTGCCGGATTGTGGTCGAATGCCTGCTGCAGTCATCCAAGGCCGGATGAAGCTGTGACCGATGCTGTGCAGCGGCGCTTACACGATGAACTTGGCATGTCCTGTTCGGTGATGAAGGCGTTTGAGATCGCATATGACCTGGAGGTCGGCCAAGATTTACGGGAAGCTGAATATAATCACACATTTGTTGGTGTGGTGGATTCGGGCGTTTCTGTTCCCTTCAACAGGGATGAGATGAGTGACATCGCATGGCGTCATGTCCCTGATATTAAGCGGGATTTGAAGGCCCACCCCCAGCACTATACGTCCTGGTTTCATCTCTTGTTCCCAAAAGTCTTGGCAACTCGCCAAGATGCCTCAATGACCTCTTGATAGCCTATAGTTTATCCATCATTTGGAGTCGTTTCAGCCTTCTGGGCCTTCCCTCTATACAGCTCTCTAGGCATCCGCTATTTAGCGGCAAAACATATGCAGGAGATCATCCATGATTTTGCTCACTGGGGCGACAGGCACGACGGGCGCAACCGTCGCAAAAATGTTGATTGAAAAAGGCGCAGGTCCTTTGCGGGCGCTTGTGCGCAATGCAGAAAAAGCCGCTTGGCTCAAAGACGCAGGTGTTGAATTGGTGATTGGCGATGCGTCTGACAGGGATATGGTGGCGCATGCCCTCACTGGGGTTGAAAGGGCATTGCTGATTTTGGTCAATGAAGAAGAGCAGCTTGATCAGGAAAAACAATTTGTCGATCTTGCCAAAGCCGCCAACGTGAAACACATCGTTAAGCTGTCATCAATGGAAGCGGTTGCGGACGCCACCGCGCCGATCCCGCAATGCCACTGGGCGTCAGAAGACTATATTCGCGCTTCCGGTCTTGATTGGACGATGGTGAAGCCGAATTACTTCTCGCAAAACATGCTGGCGAATGCACCGACGATTCAAAGTGAAGGAAAGTTCTACTTGCCGATGGGAGATGGCAAAGTAGGCATCAGCGATGTGCGCGACCACGCGGAAGTCATTGTCAAAGCATTGACCGAAGAAGGCCATGCTGGGAAAAGCTATAACATCACCGGGCCGGAACTTCTCACCTTCCATCAGATCGCGGACATTTTCTCCGATGTTTTGGGGCGTCAAATCGACTACGTTGATCAGCCTTTGGATGATTATCTCGCGTTTCTTGCCGGATTTGGCCTCAGCGCCTGGCGCGTTGCGGCGGTTGGCAAGTTGTTTGAGGAAATCGAAGCGGGTGGTTTGGATCATCTCACCGATACCGTGCAAGAGGTGCTGGGACGCCCACCAATTCCTCTCAAGCAATTTGTCGCAGATTACCGCAGTGCGTTTGAGGCCTAACCCGTCTGAGAACAGGACTGACATTTTCTCTCTCATCGGCAGAGAGCTGTGTTGCTTATGGCCATTTGAACAGTGAGCATTTATTGCAGCAAGATGTGAACCAAGATCCGTGTTAGGCAGTAATACACAAGAGAAAACAGGTTTTACGTGAGTCGCATGGCTAAATAGGCTATCGTATCGCGTACATCACGTATTGTAAGATTAGGAAAATCATATGTCTGAAAATGTAATGAAAGACGTTACTCGCCGCCAAGTGATGCAAGGCGTGTCCGGTGCGGCGCTGGCGGCGATGATGCCCCAGTTTGCCTTTGCCCAAAGCGCCGATCCTTTTGTGGGACCCTTCGGGGCGGATTCAACGGCTGCAGATGTCGTGGCTGACATTGACCTGACAGGGAAAACAGCCATGATCACGGGCGCCAATTCTGGCCTTGGGTATGAAACCATGCGTGTTTTGGCGGCGCGCGGGGCGCATGTGATCGGTGTGGCGCGGACGGAAGAAAAAGCCAAAACGGCCTGTGACAGCATTGATGGTAAAACCACGCCTCTCGTTTGTGAACTGAGCAATCTTGAGTCTGTCGCAAATTGTGCCGAGCAAACGAAAGGTCTTGGTATTCCAATCGATATGCTGATTTGTAATGCGGGCATTATGGCGCTTCCAGAGTTGCAGCAGGTCAATGGCATTGAGCGGCATTTTTTCATCAATCACGTGGGCCATTTTCTGCTCATCAATAACGTGCTTGAGAGTGTCAAAGCAGCGGCGCAAGGACGGGTCGTGATCTTAAGTTCACTTGGTTATAAATGGGCGCCTGAAGAGGGCATTCAGTTTGACAATCTGTCTGGTGAACAAGGCGAGTATGATGCGAACATGTTTTATGGCCAGTCGAAGCTGGCCAACGCCTTGACAGCGTATGAATTGTCAAAGCGCCTTGAAGGCACCACAACCACGGCGAACTCTGTCCATCCTGGCATCATCAACACCAATTTAGGACGGCACTTCCCGTGGTACACCCGCCTCTTTGCGTCATTGCTTGGCTGGACGTTTATGAAATCTGTTGAAGAGGGCGCGGCGACCCAAGCCTATGTCGCGACCCATCCGAATCTTGCAACGGTGTCCGGTCATTATTTTGAAGATTGTAATCCCGTCGTGCCGGAAGGCTCGCATATGAACAACCCCGAACTCAGTGCGAAATTGTGGCAAGTCTCGGAAGACTTGGTTGGCGACTATTTACAGAGTCCTTTTGCTTAAGGTGATCACGCCTGTGGCAAAAAGTGCCAAATGTCATGCAATAAGGGGCTGCAGGTGCGGCCCCTTTTTTGTTACACTTTAGCGAATCAAAGGTCTGAGAGGGAGGCATTGATGCGATACCTGTTTGTTGCAGCGATTTGTCTGGGATTAAGCGCGTGTGGTGTGGTGGACTCGATCCGCGATAATGATGGCGTTGAGGGTGATGGCAAAGACGCTGCGGATTCGCAAGCCGCTGCTGCGACCCCGACAACGAACTTTGAGGTGGATCTTGTCGCTGAAGGTGAAGCAATAGCAAATTCCTGGTGCCGGTCTTGTCATGTAACGTCGGCAGATGGCGCAGGCGCCGATGTCGGTCCCACCTGGGTCGAGATTGCGAATAATCCTGAGAAAACGGATTTTTATTTGCGGGCGTTTCTCAGTAATCCACATGGGCAGATGGAGTGGATCTCTTTAACCCGTGAGCAAATTCGTGAAGTGATTGCCTATATTCGTTCATTAGAGACGTAACGGCACGGGCTTTTGCCGCATTGGCAATTCTTCTTGCGTCCAAGCATCCCAGGATGTCACACTTTGGCGTGTCAAGGCATAATCAATCTAAGAAGGTGCATGATGCGTCACTATGTATTGAGATCGATACTCGCTCTGTGTCTGTTGCTTGGGTTTTCTGCGATGTCATCCGCCCCAAAAAACGACTCTCAACTTGAACGTCTGACCTTTCATTGGCAAGAAGGCAGTCTGCCGCCCCCCAATCATTATGCATATAAGATTTCTCTGTCTGCGGATGGTGCTGGGCGCATCACCTTTTGGCCGGATTATCCTGGTCCAGGCACACCGGAATGGACGGAAGACGTCTCTTTTCCTGTAGATCAATGGCAAGCTTTGGAGGCGATGATTGCTGAGCATGAATTGGCGCGCCTTGTCTGGCCAGCGCCGGGCATGACGATGTCGGTCGGTGGGTCGCTGTCCAGTTTGGATATGGACTATGGCGGCGCACGTTACGATATACCGACCTTTGCTATTGATGAAGAGGGTGTGCGTGAATTCTACACATTGATCAAATCTTTGCTCCCCGACATTACTTGGGCGTCTTTGCGTGAGCGCCACGAGACCTACCAAGAATCCTATGATGGACAATAAAAGGCAGGGTCGGCGGTAATGGCTGCGTATCTCTTAGCGATTGATCAAGGAACAACCTCATCAAGGGCTATCGTTTTTGACGATAAAGGGTGCATTGTGTCGCAAGCGCAGCTCGAATTTGCGCAGCACTTTCCACGCGATGGCTGGGTTGAGCATGATGCGGATGAAATCTGGGCGACAACCTTAACCGTATGCCGGGATGCGATTGCTGAAGCGGGCGGTGTTGCGGCCATCGCTGGCATAGGCATCACCAATCAACGCGAAACCTGTTTGTTCTGGGACCGGGAGTCCGGAGCGCCGCTTGGACCAGCCATAGTGTGGCAAGACCGCCGCGGGGCGGATCTCTGCCGTGAGCTTGCTGCGGCGGGTGAAGGTGAAACCATCACGGCAAAAACCGGCTTGGTGTTGGATTCATATTTTTCCGCCACGAAAGCAAAATGGCTGTTGGATCATGATCCCGATCTCAAGTCTAAAGCGGCGCAAGGCGCCGCGCTTTTTGGCACAATTGAGACATTCCTCATTTGGCGTCTCACTGGCGGGAAAGTGCACGCAACCGATCCCACCAATGCATGCCGCACCATGTTGTATAATACCTATGACATGTGTTGGGATACGGACCTGCTTTCGCTTTTTGGGATTCCTGCATCAGCCATGCCAGAGGTGAAAGAGTCTGCCGATGACTTTGGCGTTACGGATGCAGCTTTGTTCGGCGACACCATTCCCATATGCGCCGCCATTGGTGATCAACAAAGTGCTTTGGTTGGGCAAGCATGTTTTCAAAAGGGATCAATCAAAAGCACTTATGGCACGGGATGCTTCTTGTTGATGAACACAGGGGCCGACGCCGCGCGTTCCACACATGGATTATTGACCAGTGTCGGATACCGGGTGAAGGGCGAAACATCTTATGTTTTGGAAGGGAGTATTTTTAACGCAGGCACAACAATTCAGTGGTTGCGTGACAATTTGAAATTATTTTCGCATGCCCGCGAAACGGAAACGATGGCGCAAGTGTATGATAATAATCGCGGCGTCTATTTTGTTCCGGCATTCACGGGCCTTGGCGCGCCCCATTGGGACCCCGATGCGCGCGGTGCGATCTTGGGTCTCACCCGTGACACGATGCCGGAAGACATCGTGCGCGCTGCGTTAGAAGCCGTGTGTTTTCAAACGCATGATCTGATGCAAGCCATGGTGAAAGATACACATATTGATGCAGCCGTGTTGCGGGTTGATGGCGGGATGGCGGTAAATGATTGGTTGTTGCAATTTTTAGCCGATACCACGCGTCTCAATGTTGAGCGGCCGTGTGTGACCGAAACCACGGCGTTAGGGTGTGTCTTGCTTGCCGCGTATCAATTGGGCATGTTCGCGTCGCTTGAAGATGCTGCTTCTTTATGGTGTCAAGACCGCATCTTTACCCCTCAAGCCAATGAAGCAGAGATGGCAACCTTGCATGATGGTTGGGAAGATGCTGTCCGCCGTGTTTTGGTCAAAGACGGACAAGGGGCTTAAATGGAATCAGTCTTATTAGAAAATGAGCCGCAATGGCGTCTCGGATTCTTTCTAAGTGTGTTTACCCTTGTGGCGCTTTGGGAGCGTGTCGCGTCGCGGCGGCGTCTCAACTACACACGGGTGCAACGCTGGCCGCATAATGTGTTGCTCACCGCGTTCAATTCTTTTTTGTTGCGGTGGCTTTTCCCGATTGCCGCTGTCGGATGGGCGCTGGAATGCGAGGCGCGCGGATGGGGTCTGTTTAACTGGCTCCACTTGCCGTCCACTGTTGAGATCATCCTGTCCATTTTGATCTTGGATTTTGCAATCTATGCGCAACATGTGATGTTTCATCATGTGCCGGTCTTGTGGCGGTTGCACCGCATGCATCACACAGATCTTGACTATGATGTCACCACCGGAGCGCGCTTTCATCCTATTGAGATTATCCTGTCGATGCTCATTAAGATGGCTGTTGTCACCGTGCTGGGGCCTGCTGCTGTTGCGGTTCTGATCTTCGAAATTCTTTTGAATGCGACAGCAATGTTCAATCATGGGAACATCATGCTTCCGGTTCGGATAGACCGTGTACTCCGTCTTTTTGTGGTGACGCCTGATATGCATCGTGTCCATCATTCCGTCATTCCACGGGAAACCCATAGCAACTTTGGCTTTAATATGCCGTGGTGGGATCGGATATGCGGCACGTATCGGGCGCAGCCTGAAGCCGGGCATGATGGGATTACAATTGGCCTCCCTTATGCGCGCGATGCAAAAGAATTGCGTCTTGATCGCCTCTTGGTGCAGCCGTTTCGCAATTTGGGGGAGGCATCAGCTTCGTCCGCGCCGGATATGGATTCCTAAGAGAATAGAATAACTTATCTGATGGGTTCGAAGGTGCCACCAAATGGCACCGCAAGATATCCTGACTCTCTTTGCCCGCCAATTGGCGCTAGTTTCACTTCAGAATGGCGAAGACTTGTCTTCGCTGGGTGAGTTCGGGTCTAATTCAGGCAAAGACAAATAGAGCAGGGCACTATGACAGCATCAACACAGGCCGGACAAGCCGCAAAAACAGAACGTTTGGGTCCCATTCATCTTATGCCTGGTGTCACGCCTATGAATGTGGTCACAAAGCTTTACGCGGCCTTTATCTGCATTGGCATGCTCACGGGGATGAGTATCCTGCAAGGGTACATTCTGACTGAGCATTTGGGGTTGTCTCGCGGTGAACAGGGCAATGCGGCGGGAACGCTTGCCTTTTGGACTGAGATTGTCGCGATCTTTTTAATTACTCCTTTTGGGGTGTTGTCCGACAGAATTGGCCGCCGTCCCGTATTGGTGTTTGGCATTGTGATGATGGGGATCGGCTATGGCCTTTATCCTTTTGCAGAAACGCTCGGTGAGTTGCTCTTTTACCGGATGTTTTATGCGGTGGGGATGGCGTCCGTATCGGCCATGCTGGCGTCGATCACAAATGATTATCCGCAAGACCGCTCCCGTGGCAAGCTGATCGGTATTTCAAGCGCCCTCAATGTCATCGGGGTGATGTTTATCTCCGGCGTGATCGCGCAGATCCCCAATGTGTTGATCGGGCAAGGGTATGATTCCGTGTCAGCAGGCAAAGTGATGTTCCTTGTGGTGGCCTGTCTCGGAATCATCACAGCACTTTTATCGCAACTCGGCTTGAAAGGTGGCACAGTTGTTAAACCGAAAGACCGCAGTACATTTAAAGAATTAATGCAAGCAGGTCTGCGGTCAGCAAAAAATCCGCGCATCAGTTTGGCCTATGCAGGCGCTTTTGCGGCGCGGTCCGATTTGGTGATTAAAGCCCTCTTCTTGTCTTTATGGGCGATCCAAGATGGCCGTACGTATGGCTTGGATTCAGGCGGGGCGATGGCGCGTTTTGGTTTAATCTTAACCGCTATGTCCCTCGCGAGTCTCATCGCCAATCCGTTTTTTGGCTGGTTCATTGATCGTGTCAATCGTGTGACCGCCTTTATGGTGGCGTTGGCTTTTGCATCCATCGGATATGCTTCTATGGGGATTATCACCTCGCCGCTCGATTATTGGATGATGCCTTATTTTATTGTTCTGTCTTTGGGGTCGAGCTTTATGTTGCAAGCCTCCTTGGGACTGATTGGACAAGAAGCGCCAATCAAAGAGCGTGGATCTATTATCGCGCTCAGCGGTATGTTCGGCGCCATTGGCATTTTGATTTTCTCAAAAGGCGGCGGTATCATCTTCGATGCTTGGGGGCCGTGGGCGCCATTTGTTGTTGCTGGGACTTACCAAGCCGTTCTCTTCGTGATCGCGGGAATCATTCGTGTCATGGCGCCGGGGGATTTTGTCGAAGGCAGCCCATGGAAACCGCAAGTGGAAAGCGATGAAGAAGAGCCTCTCGCGGCAAGTGGCGCGATTGAGGTCACCAATACCTCAGCTCAAGCTCCGGAAAAACCTGCGGCCAACTAATGGCTCTGCACGGACTTGCCAATTTTGCGCGCCGTTGCTTTTAAAGGCGCATAGAATTTTGCCATTGCGTCTTCGGGCGTGTGCGCACTGTCTATATATCGCACCACCAACGCCCCAATCAACGTGCGATCGGACAAAATAGGTACAGAAAGTGTCGAGGTCTTGCCTTTTTCCTCTGTGTGCTGTCGCCGCTGAATGGCGTAGCCTTGTGAGCGCACATGTTTGATTTGCGATGCAATCAGTTTTTCATCATGAGCGATGCGGTGCAGTGGATCGTCCGATTGTTTGCAGATATTCAGCAAAGCTTCGCGCCGTTCTTTGCTGCAATATGCAAGATGCACCCAGCCGCTTGAGCTAAAGAAAAGAGGGATCGGCGTGCCGGGGGGATAGCGATCCAGTGACAAGTCACTGATGTCATCCGTATTCGCGCGGATGATCATGGCCGTGCCATAAATTGTCGCGAGGGCAGTGGGATAAACAAATTTGTTCGTAAGTTCTTTCAAGAGCGGATCGACAATTTCATGTATCCAACGCTCATCTTCAAACCCATAGCTCAGCTTTTGCACTTTCGCCGTAAGCCAATAGCCAGACCCATCTTGCGCGCGTGCGAGATAGCCTGCCGTACATAAGTTTTCGAGTAATCGATAACAGGTGCTTTTGGGAAGCCCCGTATGGCGCATGATGTCAGAGATCCCTGCGCCATTATGCTGATTCAGCATTTCAAGAATAACTAAACTGCGCTGAACGGAGCGCACTTCACTGGGCGGCGCCATCTCGCTTATTTGCGGTGCAATTGGGCGGAAGAATGCATATGGCTAATTCTCCATGCATCGCCGTCTTTCACTAAAACCACGCTGCCAATCCCTTCCATCAGAACATCGCGGCCGTGAATATTGCCGCCAGCGGCAAAGCGAAACATGCCGGTGGCATGATGGCCGTCGACTTGGCCACTGAGCACATCTGCGTCGTATTTCACGCCCGTAAACATATCGACCATATGCTTAAATTGCGTGTTGACGAATTCTTGTTTGTTCCATGCGGCTGTCAGTTCGGCCCCGCCTCCTTGGACAAGGGTGAAGTCATCGGTCACAGCCTGCGTGATGTCGTCATGGGATTTGTCGATAAAGGCTTTGGCATACCGGCTCAGTGCGTCTTGGATGATTTGCTCATCATCCGTCAGCGGCCGTGAAGCGGCAAGTGGGTTTGGAATGTCGAATGGGGGCTTTTCCATGGGCGGTCTTCCTTGAGGCGCCCCACCTGGTGCTTGATCGGACATGTGCCTTCCTCTTTGCGATGTTGCGTGAATAAAGGTTAGTGTTTTGTCAGCTAAAAGATGTGGCTTATCTTCTACTATAAAAAAGCCAGCATCTGGAATCGTTTCATGGGGCTGTCCACTTGCGCCCGGTATGCGGTTTTGAAATTCCGATGGATTGAGACCGCGTTTCGCCAGACTCTCACTAAAGAGGGTCAGCACGGGTTTGCGCCATGTTTCAAGTTTCTGCCACGTCTGCTTATTCATCGCAACCGCCTGGTGCCAAGGCGATGCGGGGATTAAATTCGGTAGGGAAAGGGGACCCTTTTTATAACCTTCATCTGGATAAGGTGCGTCAAAGGCGGTGATGGTTTCTGCTGAGACATCATAGTGTGTCATCTTCGCGACCATCTCTCCCTGCGGAAAGATTTTTTGGCGGTAACAATAGGCGCGCCACCCTAGCACCCACATGTTCGCAAAGATCTGATTGCCGCGCGGAAGCGTTGTGTTGAGCAGGATCAAGCGGTCGAACATATTGGGATGATCGGTTGCAACCGGCAATCCAAACATCCCGCCCCAATCAAAGAAAAACCCTGTCGCCTGTTCTATGTTTAAACCTTTTAGTGTGGCCGCCAGCCAATCCACAAATCGCTGTGAGGAATAGGCATTGTGATCAGCGAATTTATCCGAACGCCCAAAGCCAACATAATCGGGCACAATAACCCGATACCCTGCTTCGGCAAAATGCGGAATCATATGCCGATAAAGATACGACCACGTTGCTTGTCCGTGAAGACAGAGGATCACCGGCGCCTCTTTCGGCCCTTCATCTATGTAATGCACCCTTAAAGATCCAACGTCTGGGTCATCAATCTCAAGATAATGGGGCTGGTATGGAAAATCCGGTAGGAGGGTAAAAGCATTGTCAGGTGTTCGTAGAATATCCATGGATATGTCGATCTTTCTTGCGCTCTGGCGCATTTGACCGGATGCGCAGGTTAAAGGCAAGTCTTGCTTGGTCTTGGGAACGCGCGGTAAGATGATAAAAACGATGGAGGAAAATAATGGTTAGGCATGTATGCGTGCGGTTTGCGGCATGGGCGGTCAGTGTCATGGTTGTGTCAGGGATGGCAAGTCTCTCACATGCGGGCGGTCACAAGACCGCGTCCGAAGCTGACATTTCACCAAAAAACGAGAGGGTGATCACGGCCGAGGACATGGCGGCGAATTTCGAACGTTTAGACGATGCGCAAAAAGCGTTGTCCGCGCGCATGGAAACGTTCATGGCGGAAATGGATGCGCGTTATTTCGCGCGGGCCGAAGCAATGAATGGGGGGCAAGTGCTCGAAGAAAAAGATTTTGTCACCAACACCTACGATTACAATATCAAAGTGGCGCGCGGCCCTGTGATGGAAAAAATTGGGCGCATGTATTCGGTTGGCAAGATAGATCAACGCGGCACCGGTGAGCTGTTATGGGGGCGGTTTTATTCCATTGACGCTCATCCCAAAACACCGCTTGTGGGCATGTTACATGCCACCATCGTGGTGCAGCATTACCCTGATGGTATGACGCAAGTTGGCGGGTGGCTTGGTGTGATGCCAGGAACGAAAATTGACGAAGATCTTGCTAAGTTGAAACAAGTGATGGATGCGGCGTTTGATGAGCGCGATCTGGATGTGACCTTTTACCGCGATTTGATTTGTGATGGCGATCCGGAAGAGATTCGCCGTGAATTCCGCCGCCGTCCGGCATGTGTCGGGGCAAGCTTTTACGCCCGCCCTGCCTATAAAGACCCTAATGAACAATTCACATTTGTTTCGGAGACATTCAAGCGTTTTACGGATGCGTATATGGATATTGTCGAGGCGCGTCAAAACGATCCTTTCACCGATGACGATATTGCCGCGCAAGATGAGATGCGCAAACGCTGGCTGATTGATCAGCTCTTCTCTGATCCTTTCGCGAGCGCTCTGGTGCCATTCGAGGTTTGGTCGATGGCCAATGTGCCGCCAGTGATCAAGTTTTAGGCCGCCTATTGTGTTGCGTAACAGGAAAGCGAGGCAAATGGCGCAACGTGTCAGGGTTTGCAGGCATCCAAACCCTGCTGCATTGCGTATCTCTTTCTCATCGACAAGGAGCGAGGCATGATACTCACGCGCGTCATTTTGTTAGCGGCAGCGGCGGGTCTTTTCGCGGCCATCGTTTGGGCATCGCCGCAGGCTGATTTGATGACCAGTGTCCAAATGGTGATCGCCGATCCGTGGGGTCTGGTGATGCTCATTGATCTTTATGTCGGCTTTGTTGTGATGACGGTGCTTGCGTTCTATG
>JANQLI010000017.1 GCA_028280675.1 Alphaproteobacteria bacterium | reverse complement strand
TTTTCCTGGGATGACCCTTTTCTGATGCAGCATGAGCTGACCGAAGATGAGCGCCTGATTGCCGAAAGTGCGCGCGCCTTTTGTCAGGACCGTTTGTTTCCCCGCATCCTCGAAGCCAACCGCAAAGAAGAGTTTGACCGCGCCATCATGACGGAATTGGGCGAGCAAGGCTTTTTGGGATGTACCTTGCCGGAGGACTACGGTTGTGCCGCCGTGAACCATGTGGCTTACGGATTAATTGCGCGGGAGGTTGAGCGCGTGGATTCCGGATACCGTTCAGCGATGAGCGTGCAATCCTCTCTCGTGATGCATCCGATCTTTACCTATGGCTCGGAAGAGCAGCGACAGACATATTTGCCGCGCCTCGCCACTGGCGAGATTGTGGGGTGTTTTGGATTGACCGAACCTGATTCCGGCTCTGATCCGGGGTCACTGACATCGCGTGCTGTGAAAGAGGAAGGGGGTTACCGTCTCACCGGCAATAAAATGTGGATCACGAACAGTCCCATTGCGGACATCGCCATTGTCTGGGCGAAACTGAATGGGGTGATCCGTGGCTTTATTCTCGAACGTGGTATGGAGGGGTTCTCCACTCCGAAGATCGAAGGGAAGATGTCACTGCGTGCCTCCGAGACAGGTGAAATCGTCATGGACAACGTCTTTGTCCCGGAAGATAACATCTTGCCAAATGTGCAAGGGTTAAAAGGTCCGTTCGGCTGTCTCAACAAAGCGCGTTATGGGATCGCCTGGGGCGCATTGGGGGCGGCGGAATTTTGTTGGCACGCGGCGCGCACCTATACGTTAGATCGGAAACAATTCGGCAAACCGCTTGCGCAAATGCAGCTCATTCAAAAGAAGCTTGCCGATATGCAAACTGACATCTCTTTAGGTCTCCTTGGCTGTTTGCAAGCGGGACGCCTTATGGATGAAGACAAATGCGCGCCGGAATTGATCTCGCTGATCAAACGCAATTCCTGTGGCAAGGCCTTAGATGTCGCGCGCCATGCACGTGATATGCACGGTGGGAATGGCGTTTCTGACGAATTTCATGTCATGCGCCATGTGGTGAATCTCGAAGCCGTAAACACGTATGAAGGAACCCATGATGTGCATGCACTGATCCTCGGTCGCGCGCAAACGGACCTGCAAGCGTTTCAATAAGGTGCTGCGACGTGCATTACGCAAGGGTGCCGTTCAAAGCTTTATCTAAATAAATCTGCCGCAATTTGTGAGCGATGCGGCCGGGTTTCCCATTGCCAATGTCTGTGCCGTTAATGCGGACGACCGGTAAGACAAAGGTGGAGGCGCTGGTGACAAACGCTTCTGTTGCCTGCAAAGCCTCATCAAGGGTGAAAGGCCGTTCTTCAATGATGATGTCGTCCTCTTTTGCCAATGTCAAAACGGCTTGGCGTGTAATGCCCGAAAGAATTTTATGACCAAGGTGCTGGGTCACGATGGTCCCGTCATGTGTCACAATATAGGTATTGTTAGAGGTGCCTTCTGTGATAACGTCACCCTCTATAAGCCAAGCATCATCGGCGCCGACATCGATGGCTGCTTGTTTTGCCATAGAGGCTGCGAGCAATTGCACCGTTTTAATATCGCGCCGACCCCAGCGCATGTCAGGAACAGTGATCACAGAGAGACCTGTCTGCGTTTTTGGATTATCGATCAGATCGTGTTCTTGTGTAAACATTACAAGGGACGAAGGTGTGTTCACTGGATAAGTAAAACTGCGATCCGCCGCACCCCGTGTCACTTGCAGATATACGACGCCTTCTTTTAAATTATTGCGCTTGATCAATTCCTCTTGAATGGCTGTGATCTCATCATCGCTTGCCGGGGCGGCCATCGCCAATTCGTTCAACGACCGGTGCAGCCGTGCGAGATGGGCCGTGTTGTCAATCAGCTTGCCATTCAAAACGGATGACACTTCATACACGCCATCGGCAAACAAAAATCCCCGGTCAAAGATGGAAATCTTCGCCTTTTCTTCCGGCAAATAGGCACCGTTGACATAGGTGATCCGTGACATTGAGTGTTTCTCCTTGCGCCGATCAGCTGATGCTTTGACCTGCTTCTGTTTAAAAGACTATGAGTTTGCGTTCGTGATGTGATACCTAATTTGAGAACGAATTTCATGCGGAATTTGCTGAATCATCGGAAAAAGACGCAAATATATTTCATACTGGTCATGCAATAGCGCATAAAATGCAGCGTCAAATAGGGAGATCACAAAATGAGATCATTGTTACGGAGAACACGTTTTACGCAGCGTCTCAGGTTTATATCCTTGGTCATGTGCGTCACGTGTTTGACCGGGCAGGCGGCATATGCCAATGCGCTTGATGTCTATATTTCTCTTATCACCGGCACTTTTGATACCTCCGCCCAAGCAAAGTCGGATGATCGCTACGATCATGCGATTTGGCATATTGTTGAAATTTGGACAGATCGTGATGATGGCCCATGGCTGTACACGGAAAATTGGATGGCTGGGGCGGAGAAGCCTTACCGGCAACGAGTCTCACACTATAAGATAGATGAAAATGGCGGAATCACGAGTGCGGGGTATATTATTCCGGATACGGATCAATATATCGGTGCGGCGCAAAACATATCTATGCTGGCGGATCTTTCTCCCGATGTTTTAATCGCAACAGGGTCTTGTCCGACTTACGTCGCGCGTACAGGCCCCATGCGCTTTGAATCGAGCACAGTTGGGCAAAGGTGCCAGAATAGCTATAAAGGGGCCAGCTATGTAGTCTCCCGGAATATCTTAGAGAAAGATCAATTCACCAATTGGGACCGCGGTTTTACGGCAGATGGAGAGCTTGTTTGGGGGCCTGCTGCAGGGGGGTATCAATTCAGGCGCAGTTCCACGATGGAATGAACAGCTTACACCACATTATAATTTTATCAAAGTAACAATACAACTCATGATTGCTTAATGTCATGGCATTGTGATCTAGTTTGCCGGAATAATCGTTATGCACCGTATAAATTGATATATGCGGTGAAATTGGTGATGATAAACCGGAATTTAGGTAAATTTGAACGTGCTATCCGGCTTGTGCTGGGTGTTCTCGTTTTGACATGGGTGTTTTCTCAAGAAGCCCTTGGAATAGGCGCTTGGATTGCGATGATTTGTGGCGTGTTCTTGGTATTGAATGGCCTGTTTTCGCGCTGCTATCTCTGGCATGTCCTTGGAATAGATACAACCGATGAAGATGGGTTGTGCCGTGAGGAATCTACACCTCAATAATTCTCTATAACGTCCGGGGTCTCGACGTTATGGCTTTTCCACGGTGATTTGCGTCACATCAATGCTGCCTGCCCGAAAACCCGCTTCGCAATAGCAGAGGTAATAGGTCCACAGCCTGCGAAACCGTTTGTCAAAGCCCAATGAGTGTATGGTTGGCCAGGCGTTGAGAAAACGCTCTCGCCACATCTCAAGGGTTTGACCGTAACTTTTTCCGAACGTGATGTTATCCGCCCAGCGTAATCCGGCTTGCGCGACTTCGCTTCTTAAGGCCGATGCCGCAGGCAACATGCCGCCGGGGAAAATGTAGCGTTGGATAAAATCCATTTTGGTTTTGTAAAACTCAAATGATTTTTCTTCGATGGTAATTACCTGAATGCCAGCGCGTCCACCTGGCTTTAAGCGGGCTTTGAGTGTTTGAAAGTAAGCAGGCCAGTATTCAAGGCCAACAGCTTCCAGCATTTCAATGGACACAATCCGATCATACTCTCCCTCACAATCGCGGTAATCTTGCAACTGAATGGTGACTTTATCGTTTAAGCCTGCCGCCTTAATGCGGTTGCATGCATACTTATGTTGCTCTGGGCTGATGGTGATGCCTGTAATGGTGCACCCAATCTCACGCGCAGCATATTCGGCAAAGCCCCCCCAGCCACAGCCTATCTCTAAAACAGTGTGATGAGGTTGAAGGTCAAGACGGTTTGCTAAGGAACGGTACTTGTTTTCTTGCGCGCTTTGCAGGTCAGGTGACCGATCATCAAAAAGCGCAGATGAATACGTCATGCTGGAGTCGAGCCATTGCGCATAAAAGTCATTCCCAAGGTCATAGTGCGCCATGATATTCCGTTTCGACCCTTCTTTCGTATTACGCTTCAGATAGTGATAGAAACGTTGGAATGGCCGCAATATTTTCCCTGCACTAAAAATTTCGTCGAACGATTCTTCGTTACGTACAATAACTTCAAGCAAGGCTGTCACATCTGGACTATCCCAAAGCCCTTCGAAAAAGGCTTCGCCTGCACCCAATGTGCCTTGACGCTTGAGTTTATTAAGAACAGAAAAATCATAAATATGTATGATGCCATGGCGGCCTGGGGTTGCGCCACGGAACTCAAATCGCCGTCCATCGGGGACAATGACACTTAAAGATCCCCATGTAATGCGTTTGAGAATATGAACGAGCACACGCATTTGAAAAGGCAGGCCCTTTAAATCAGGGTTCCCGTCAACTATGGCCTGTGGTGCTGGCGTCTGCGCGTTATTTTTTTGCATTATCCCTTTTCCCGCATCAGCTTTTTGGCTTTGCCCTGCATTACGCGTGTATCATCGTGTCGGATGACTGAAAATTCAAAGACTTCGTTGTTTTTGTGCGGTGATCTGGGGATTGCCGCGCAACGTAACGGTTAGATAACGCAAGAGGGTGTCAAGCAGTGTTTATTAACTATTTGAAATACAAAGACTTTTGCCTTGATCCGATCGTGCCCGGGATGTATCTAGCGACGCGCATCAAGAGGGGTCACGCATGAAGATTGCCATCATCGGAACAGGCATTTCGGGCTTGGGGGCGGCATGGCTGCTCAACCCGTCCCATGACATTACGGTTTATGAAAGAAATCAGCGGCTTGGCGGGCACAGCAATACGGTTGATGTTGATTATGATGGTGTTCCTATCCCCGTCGATACTGGCTTTATCGTTTACAATACGCTTAATTATCCAAACCTCACGGCGCTGTTTCATGCGCTCGGTGTTGCGACGGAAGACAGTGATATGAGTTTTTCGTTTAGTCAACGAAATAGCGCTTTGGAATGGTCGGGCGATAACCTCAATACCGTTTTTTGCTATCGGCGCAATCTCATTCACCCAACCTTTTTAAAGATGTTAGGCGGTATTCTCCGCTTTAACAAACTAGCGCTTCAGGATCTTGATGATGGGTATCTGGAGGGTTTGTCGCTTGGGGCCTATCTGGAACGGCGTGGATTTAATCATGCGTTCCGTGATCATTATCTCTTGCCGATGGGGTCTGCCATCTGGTCCACGTCATTACATGAGATGCTTGAGTATCCAGCATCAACCTTTATTCAGTTTTTTGCAAACCACCGATTGATGCATGCAACTCAGGACCGGCCGCAATGGCGCACGGTGACCGGCGGCAGCCGGGCGTATGTGAAACGATTATCCGCGCCTTTCCGCGATAAGATTCGTCTCGGTGTTGATATTGCCTATATCGATAGGGAGCAGGGGTCTCCCCGCATCACGCACCATGATGGCCAGGAAGAACGTTTTGACCACATTATCTTTGCATGTCATTCTGATGAAGCGCTTGCGCTGTTAAGGGACCCGACGGAAAGCGAAAAAGCAATTTTAGGCGCTATCCATTATAGCCCGAACAAAGCCGTGCTGCATCGTGACGTATCTCTGATGCCACACCGCCATAAAGCATGGGCGAGTTGGAATTATATGAGCGAGAAGGGACAGGAAGGATCGGCTGCACCTGCATCGGTGACGTATTGGATGAACCGTTTACAAAATATCGACCGTCAATATCCATTGTTTGTGAGTTTGAATCCGGTGCAAGAGCCAGACCCACATCTTGTGTTTCAAACTTTCGATTATATGCATCCACTTTATAATAAGCCTGCCTTGGATGCGCAAAAGAAGCTTGATCGGCTGCAAGGTGTTCAAAACACGTGGTTCTGCGGGGCATATTTTGGTTATGGATTTCATGAGGATGGGCTCACGTCTGGATTGAATGTCTGCAAGCAATTGGGCCTCACACCACCCTGGGAGAGTGAGACAATATCTTCACAGCCTTCCACCTATACACAAGCGGCAGAGTGATGGCAGAGGTGCCCTCATGTCATGTTTTGTATCGTGGGCATGTGATGCATGCGCGTCAGAAGCCGTTTCATCATCAGTTTCGTTACGGTGTCTTTTCCGTATTGCTTGATCTTGATCACTTGGACGATGTGCGAAAAGCGAGCAGACTCTTTTCGTATAACAAGCATAATCTTTATAGTTTCTTTGATAAAGACCATGGTGCGCGGGATGGCACCCCTCTGCGCCCATGGGTGGAGGCTATGCTGCAAAAAGCGGGCGTGTCATCTCATATCGCAAGCATAAAGTTGCTCTGTTATCCGCGTGTGCTGGGCTACGTCTTCAATCCTCTTTCCGTCTATTACTGTTACGATTCGGACCTGTCGCTGATTGCATTGATCTATGAAGTCTCGAACACGTTTGGCGAAGGCCATTGTTATGTCGGTAAAGTTGAAGCGGGTGATCAAGAGGGAACATATGCTCTGCTTGCGACCAAGAAGGTTTTTTATGTCTCACCCTTTATTGAGGTCGTCGGTGACTACCGTTTCCGATTCGATAATCCGCAGGATCGTCTCCGCCTCATGATACAGCTCTTTCAAGACGAGAAGCATTTGCTCTATACCCAATTTACTGGAACGCGATCACCATTAACTTCTGCAAATCTCATACGGGCTTTCTTTGGCTATCCTCTGCTGACTGTTAAAGTGATCACAGCTATTCATTGGCAAGCCTTTAAGTTATGGGTAAAGGGTGCGACCTATATCCCGCGGCCTCATCAATCTCAAGACCGTGTGACGTTAGCGCAGCAGGTAGAAAAACGATCCTCTCACGGAGAAAAAGGAATGCCCTAGAGGTTCGCAAGATATGTCCCAACAACACGTCTCACGCCTTCCAACCTCCATGATCGGTGCTTACGCTTTGCCGGGTCTTCCACTCGCCGTGGCCACACTGCCTGTTTATGTGTTTATTCCTACCCTTTATGGGCAAGAGTTTGGCCTTGAGTTAGCCACAATCGGCGCCATTTTGCTGGCTGTGCGTTTTCTTGATGCCGTGTCAGATCCGATTATCGGTTATCTCAGTGATCATACAAACAGCCGTTTTGGCCGCCGTAAACCCTGGTTCATATGCGCGACGCCGTTTATGATGATCAGTCTTTTTATGTTGTTTACGCCGCCCGTGCAGGACGTTGATGCAACCTATTTGCTGATGTGGAGTCTCCTGCTGACAGTGGCATGGACTGGTGTGATGCTGCCCTATAGCTCATGGGCTGCGGAGCTGACGCAAGATTATCATGAACGCACGCGGATTACCTCCTTTCGCGAATCATGTGTTCTTATTGGTACAATGATTGCCGCAAGCCTGCCGGTTGTGATGACGCAATTCGGCTATGCCTCTCTGCGAGAGCATGCTTATGGCATTATGGTGTTCGTCGCTGCACTGCTTCCAATAACAGTTGTCGTGTGTGGATGGGTTGTTCCTGATGTTCCGCGTGCCCAAACATCTCGCTTGCCGTTGCAAAAAGGCATAAGACTACTGGTGGATAATCAGCCCTTTCGGCGGCTTTTACTTGCCTATCTGATCAATGCGACAGCGAATGGTCTTCCAGCCTCTCTCTTTATCCTCTTTGTGACATACCGGCTAGAAATGCCTGAGGCATACGGGTCGCTGTTATTTATCTATTTTTTATCGGGCATTTCTGCTGTCCCGCTTTGGTATGCAGTTTCGAAAAGATTGAGCAAGCATAAAACGTGGTGCTTTGCCATGCTCATCGCCATTGCAGCTTTTGTGTGGACTCCTTTCCTTGTTGGGCCGGGGGATTACACGACGTTCCTCGTCATTACCATCGTGTCCGGTCTTGCGGTTGGCGCAGATTTGGTTCTCCCTCCTTCCATCCAGGCCGATGTTGTTGATATGGATACGTTGAAATCCGGAGAGCAGCGCACGGGACTCTATTTTGCACTTTGGGGAATGGCGACGAAGTTAGCTCTTGGATTAGCAGTTGGTATTGCGTTTCCTTTATTGGACATGGTGAATTTTAACGCTGATGCGCTGTCGACTGGGGTGACGAATTCCCCAGAGTCGATTTATTGGCTGGCGATGATCTACGCATTTGTGCCGGTGCTTTTTAAGTGTGGTGCTGTGCTGCTGATCTGGAATTTCCCTCTCTCGCAAGAAAGACAGCGCGAAGTGCAGAGATCGATTGGAATGAAAAGTATATAACCTTATGTGTCAGTTATTTTTACACTTACGTGTTTTGGGGATCTCATAGAGTGGCAGGGCATATGAGAACACCCCCTCAATCTCAAAGCTTACCGTCCATTTATTTTGCGTACCGTAATAAGCTGTGTTTAAAGCATTGATATTGCTTGCGGAAACCGTCGTTCCAGAGTGATAATATTATGCTAGTGGAATGAAGAATTAACCGATGGTTTTGAATGTAACCATACTAACCTATTGATTTTAAAATATTTCTGATGCGCTGCCAGAATATATAAGAAATGTGAAACTTTTCAAATTGCGCTGCCTACATCAGGATCATTGCGCGATTTTTTGTGATAAGTGTGTGCATGGCAAGGTGAAAAACTAAGTCATTTCTGGGGACTAATGTGGGGACTAAGTAAAAAAGAGCGCCATAATTTGCTGCTTGCCGCTTTATTCATAGATTGATCGAGCCAGCATAAATATTGCAACAACCTCTCTAAAAATTATTTAGATAATGATTTAGGCGCTGGATTGTGCCCAATTGGGACAATTCGCTTAAAGATGTGAGATTGAAAACTGCTTATTTCGATAGTTATACCTGTTTACAATGGCGCTGAAGACTTACGGCGTTGTTTGCATGGAGTCTTCGCGAACAATTGTGAGTCAATTGAAATCATTGTTGTCGATGATGGATCCGAAGATCCAATGGTGGCAGATGCCGCATCCTCATTTGATGTCACCTATGTCAGGCTCCCCAAGAATATTGGCCGCGGTCCGGCCCGTAATATGGGTGCGGAAAAGGCCACAGGTGACTATATATTATTCTTAGACGCAGATGTTGAAGTGCCTCCCACAATCTTGGATCAGGTGAAAGAGGCCATTAAAGCCGCACCGCACGAAGAGGCCTTTTTTGGATCGTATGATGATGATCCAGGCTGCCCAAAAGCTGTCAGTCAATACCGTAATTTGTTGCATTACTATACGCATCAAATAGCTGATGATTATGCGCTGCATTTTTGGACAGGATTTGGTGTGGTGAAAACGAGCGTGTTTCGCGACATCGGCGGATTTGATCTAGATAAATGGGCGCGCAATATGGAGGAAGTCGATATTGGCTTCCGCCTCAATGCCGCAGGACACCGCATACGCTTATACAAAGACCTGCAGTTAAAACATCTGAAGTCCTATACTCTGGTCAGCATGTTTAAGTCAGACTTTTTTGACCGCGCCATCCCTTGGACATTATATATCCGTGAGAACCACACGCCTTCGAATGCTTATGTGACGTCTGCGCGGCAAAAGTTGTCGGCGATTTCCGTTGTTTTGATATTGATTGTGTTTCTCTATCCTCTTTTCGGGCTACCTGTCTTGATCACATCGTTGCTTGGCGGCCTTTGGTTCGTGATCCTCAACACAGGATTCTTTTCTCTTTGCTATAAAAAGCATGGAGTCATATTTATGGTGCAAGCCGTCTTTTTGCATATAGTGCACATTTTCTCAGCAGGATTCGGATATGTCATGGGCAGTCTGCTGTATGCGGCACAAAGTGTGCAAAGGTTTTTCCGGAAAAATCTGTCTCTCTTTATGGGAAACTTAAGAGTAAGTAGTAAGTCGAATGTGGAGTCGGAAAAGTGACTATTCATGAAGGGGAAGATACGGCGATAGTCATCGGCGCGGGCCCTGCAGGTTTGGCTGCAGGTGCGGAACTTCTTCGCCAGGGCGTCAAGCCACTCGTCTTAGAGGGCGATAACATCATCGGTGGCATATCGCGTACCCAGAATTACAAAGGGTATCATTTCGATATGGGTGGCCATCGGTTCTACACCAAATCGAAAGAGGTCAAAGAGCTCTGGGAAGAAATACTTGGTGACGAGTTTCTAAAGCGGCCGCGGCTTTCGCGTATTCTGTATAACGGGAAGTTCTATAAATACCCGCCAGAACCCATTGATGCGATGATGGGGTTGGGCGTGTTCGAAAGCGTCCGCGTGATCCTCAGTTACTTCAAGTGGAAAATTTTTCCGCATCGCGAAGTCACGACATTCGAGCACTGGGTGACGAATGCTTTTGGGAAGCGTTTGTTTCAGATTTTCTTCAAAACGTACACCGAAAAAGTTTGGGGTATGGGGTGTGATGAATTGCAAGCTGAATGGGCGGCTCAACGCATTCAGGGCATGTCGCTTAAAACCGTTTTGATGAATTTCCTCACGCCGAATAAACCGAAAGCGAAATCGCTGATTGAGGAATTTCATTACCCAAGGCTTGGACCTGGTATGATGTGGGAAACGTGCGCTGAGCAGATCGATGAAAAGGGCGGCCAAGTCAAACTAGAGACCAAAGCCGTTCGCCTTGTCCATGAAGACCAGCAAATTCGGAAAGTGGTTGCGAGCTGCCCGGAAGGGGATACGCATTATAAGGCTTCGACTGTGTTTTCGAGTATGCCCATTACGGAGCTCATCTTTCGGCTTGACCCTCCTGCGCCAGATCACGTGATCAAGGCAGCAAAAGCATTGAAATACCGCGCTTTCCTCACGGTGTGCCTGATCGTTGATCAGGATAAGATGTTTGCTGATAATTGGATCTACATTCATGATGACACGGTCCAAGTGGGACGCATCCAGTGTTATAAAAACTGGAGCGCAGACATGGTTCCGGATCAGTCAAAATCAAGCATTGGCCTTGAATATTTCTGCAATGAAGGCGATGAGTTGTGGACGATGGATGATGAAGATCTTGTCGCTCTCGCCACGAAAGAATTAGAGGATATTGGCCTAACAGCATCAGACAAGGTTTTGGATGGCTGTGTCTATCGTATGCCCAAATCCTACCCGGTTTATGACTCAGATTACGCTGAAGCGCTGGAGTGTATTAAAGAATATATGAACGGCTTTAAGAACTTGGTCAGTATCGGCCGGAATGGGATGCACCGCTACAATAACCAGGACCACTCAATGCTCACTGGTATGCACGCTGTCCGAAATATGTATTTAGGACAGTCCGTGGATATTTGGAAAATCAATGGTGAGGATGAGTATTTGGAAGCCGGTGAGTCTGAACCAATATCGACGGCTTCTCTCGCCGAAGAGGTCAAATAATCGCCATCTCAAAGATTTGTTAAGGCAGTTGAAGCCAATATGAGAATGTTGCGACTTGTGCCGATTGGGGGCAATTGGGCATGTCGTGACATTCTTGTTTGCTTGAACAACTGATGCTAAAGGCAATAGTCGTGGCATGCTTGGGGACGGATCTAAAAAATGTGTATCCCATTTAGTAGCGAAGATGTCCTTGTATTGCGTTGAGAAAGTGTTTTGTTAACGTTTGTTAACTATTTGGATGTTGGTGCTTTAACAGATGACTCACACGGCGTTTAAATCTGCTCTGTGGACGCGAAATTTCTGGCGTTCATTGGGATGGCAGCAATTTGCAATCTGTTTTCTTGTTTTGGGGATTTTTCTGAGGACATTAGGCTACGTCGCTGGCGGTTCCCTCGAGCTTGACGAACTGAACCTCACCAGAAATTTGTTCAGCCGCAGCTTTGCCGATTTGTTTAAGCCACTCGACTATAATCAAATTGCGCCTGTGGGATGGCTATTCTTGCAAAAGGCAGCATTAGACATATGGAGCAATATTGATTATAGCGCCCGCTTTCCCGCCTTCGTGTTCGGTGTCGCGGGTGTAGCTCTTATGTATGTGGCCGCCAAACGCACTCTCCAAGCTCCAGGGGTTTTCTTAACCGTTGCTGTCATGGCCTTATCGCCATTTGCAATCAGATATTCCTTCTTCGTGAAGCCCTATACGGGCGATATATTTTTTTCACTGTTAGTTCTTTTCTTGGCACTGGATCTCATACGTTGCGAGAGACCATCTATTCTTAGGCTGATGCCGTTTCTCTTTGCGGGGCTGATCGGGGTTATTCTCTCATTTCCGGTCGTTATCCTTTTAGCGAGTGCAGGCAGCGCGCTCTTTCTCAAAGCATTAATAACAAGAGATAACCGGCTTGTGGTTTCGACTGTCGCGATAAGCTTGGCATGGTTGTTACTCTTTCTTTCTATTTATTTGATGATGCCGAGTAATTCGTCGGGCGTCGTATCCTGGATGAGAGAAGAAGCATGGGATAATACTTTCGCGCCTATTCCCTTCACGTCTCTTTCTTCGTTGATATGGTATCCTTCAAATCTTCTGAATAAAATGTCATATCTCTTCTCCAGTGAAGGTGGCGTCTTTGCCGGCCTTTTATATCTGGTTGGTCTTTTTCATCTCTATACGTCATCGCGATACGAAGCATTGGTGCTGCTCACATTTCCTCTCATCATCGCATTGCTTATATCGATTCTGCATCTCTATCCTTTTGAAGATCGATTGATTTTATATCTTCTGCCTATGTTTGTTCTTGGTATTGGATATGGATTCGACTATCTGATCACTGAATCACGACAAACGTTTCTTGCCCCTCTCTTGTTAGGGATAGGTCTTGTGATCGCTTTGGGCTGGAAAGCGTTTTCTGGTTTTAACCAGCCTTTCCCACCTTTTGCGACAGAAAATGTGCATCCGGCCATGCAAGTGCTTTCTGAAGAAGCCATGCCGGATGATCTTGTCTATGTTTACTATGGCGCTATTCCTGCGCACCGCATTTACAGCGGTCGATATGACACTGTTTCTGAGCTTGAAACCGTTGATGGACGGACGCCGCAATTTGACTGGAATTGTTATTTAATGGATGTACAAAAACTTCGGAATAAAGGGCGTGTCTGGGTTTTCTTCTCTGTCATTCGAAGATCGGAAGACAAAATTTTTCTCAATACGGTAAAACGGATAAGCACGATTGTTGAAGAATACCGTTTCCAAGGCGTGCGCCTTCTGCTTTTGGACTTTGCCGATGACAAGGCGGATGTCTCATTGTTGTTGCAGAATATGAAAGAACCTGACGAAGCAATTTGCCGCGGATATTGGTCTTAACGGCGCATGAGATGACTTGCGAAGGACTTCACACCGCGGAGCGATTGTCGCAGCGTGAGATAGGTGCGTCCTTGTCCCATAAGGAAATTCCGCCAGATCTTTTCATCTTGGTAGTAAAACATCTCAATCCGAGGCAGATCAAAAAGTGGAGAGTCGGCTTTCGCCAGCGCTAATCTCACGCCAAAGGCAATATCGTACGTTTGTTTAATCTCCGAAAGGACACCTGGATTAATCCGCCCATAGGGTGCGGCAAATTCTGGAACCGGGCGATTTAATTGCGCTTCGAGCTCTTCTTTCGCGCCTTTCACCTCGTCGCGCAGGGCTTGTGGATCAAGTGTGGTCAGGTCTACATGCGTACGGCTATGGGAGCCAAATCGCACCAATGTGCCATCGAGATCGCGCGCCTCTTGCCAGGACATGAGGGGATGTGCCCACCCCGCACCATTTTCCCAATCCGGCGTTTGTCCAACCAGAGCTGAGGGTAAGAAGACCAAGGATGGTAAATGTTCTCGCT
>JANQLI010000002.1 GCA_028280675.1 Alphaproteobacteria bacterium | reverse complement strand
GCGCTGAGACGATCCGCAACGCCACGGCGTCTTTTGGCGGGGTGAAGCGGCGCTTCACCAAAAC
This sequence comes from Alphaproteobacteria bacterium, assembly GCA_028280675.1. Classification (GTDB taxonomy): domain Bacteria; phylum Pseudomonadota; class Alphaproteobacteria; order SMXP01; family SMXP01; genus JANQLI01. The sequence goes on along the minus strand of JANQLI010000002.1, from coordinate 5,059 downwards.
CGGCGCCTGGGAAGGCGTCACCATCATTGATGATTACGGTCATCATCCCACCGAAATTGCCGCGGTTTTAAAAGCCGCACGTGAAGCGACGGAGGACAAAATTATCGCCGTCGTGCAGCCGCATCGCTACACGCGCCTGCATGAATTGTTCGATGACTTTTGCACCTGCTTCAATGACGCCGATACGGTGATCGTGGCCGATGTCTATGAAGCGGGCGAGCAGCCGATTGATGGGGTGAACCGCGATGCTTTGGTGGAAGGCATTCGCAATCACGGCCATCGCCATGTTGTTGCGCTTGAGAGGCCGGAAGCCTTGCCGGACCTCGTGCGGGAAAATGCGGCAAACGGTGATTACGTCGTCTGCCTTGGTGCGGGCAATATCACCGCCTGGGCGAATGCGTTGCCGGATGATTTGGTGAAAGGAAGCTAACAGCAATCATGAATGCGGCGGCCACACATGCATCGCTCCTGGACCAGCTCCCCGCTGTGCGCGGCAAGCTGCGCGCCGATGCGCCGCTCAGTGACTACACATGGTTCCGTGTCGGCGGCCCAGCCGATATTTTGTTTTCGCCCAAAGATACCGATGATCTCTGCAGCTTTCTTAAAGCTTTACCTGAAGATATTCCGGTGACGGTGTTGGGCGTCGGCTCAAACGTGTTGATCCGTGATGGTGGATTGGACGGTGTGGTTATTCGCCTGGGCGCTGGTTTCGCGAAGGTGGAGCCGGAAGGTCCGCATCGCCTGCGTGCGGGGGCTGCGGCTCTTGATGTGGCGGTGGCCAAGAAAGCCATGAAGGCGTCGATCACCGGTCTTGAATTTATGCGCGGTATTCCCGGCACGGTCGGCGGGGCGCTGCGGATGAATGCGGGGGCCTATGGGCGCGAGCTCACAGACGTGCTGATCGCAGCAACGGCAGTGACACGCACAGGGGAAAAAGTGATTCTAAAACATGATGATATGGGCTTTTCTTATCGTCATTCCTCAGCTCCAAAAGATTTTATTTTTGTCGATGCTGTGTTACAGGGCGAAGCGGGAACGGAAGACATCATCCGTGAACGCATGGATGACATCACCGATGCGCGCGAAGCCAGTCAGCCGGTGCGCAGCCGCACTGGCGGATCGACATTTAAGAATCCGGACCCGGAGCAATCGGGCGGGCGCAAAGCATGGCAATTGATTGATGCGGCGGGCTGCCGGGGCTTGCGTATTGGGGATGCGCAAGTGTCCGAACAGCATTGCAACTTTTTAATCAACTTAGGGATGGCAACCGCAGAAGATCTTGAAAAACTTGGCGAGGCCGTACGATTGGAGGTTGAAAAAAACACGGGAATCACGCTTGAATGGGAGATTCGGCGAATCGGTCGATCGCTAACCGGGGATATGGGGCGCAATGAGTAATTCCGGTCAACATGTAGCTGTTTTGAAAGGCGGATGGTCAGCAGAGCGTGACGTGTCGCTTGTGTCCGGCGGCGCATGTGCTGACGCCTTGCGCAGCGAAGGTTACAAAGTCACAGAGATTGATGCCGACCGCAGCATTGCCGCCACGCTCGCTGAGGTGAAACCCGATGTCGTGTTCAATGCGTTGCATGGCCCTTGGGGCGAAGACGGCACCATTCAAGGCATTCTCGAAGTGCTTGACATTCCCTATACGCATTCGGGCGTTTTAGCGTCCGCCTTGGCGATGGATAAAGGCCGCGCCAAAGCGATCTTCCGTGATGCGGGATTGCCTGTGGCTGAAAGCAAAGTCATGACCCGCGCCGAAGCCGCGCGTGGCCATCACATGCCGCTGCCTTATGTGATCAAGCCGGTGGCGGAAGGCTCCAGCGTCGGGGTGTTCATCTTCGAAGAAAACACCAACAAATCGCCGGACGCGATTTTGGAAGCCGGTGCGTCAGACGATATGGTCATGATCGAAGATTATGTGCCGGGTCGCGAACTCACGGTGTCGGTGATGGGCGATAAGGCGCTCGCGGTGACGGAAATCATCTCACACACCGGTTGGTACGATTATGAAGCCAAGTATGCCGAAGGCGGGTCTTCCCATGTTGTGCCTGCGGACATTCCGTCTTCTATATATAACGAGTGTCTCGAATTAGCGCTCAAGGCCCACAACGCCCTCGGGTGCCGTGGTGTCAGCCGCACCGATTTTCTGTGGGACGATACCAAAGGTGAGTCTGGACGTTTGGTGGTTCTTGAAACCAACACACAGCCAGGCATGACGCCGACGTCGTTGTCTCCTGAACAAGCGCAATCGGTCGGTATTTCCTTTGGCGACCTTGTGCGCTGGATGGTGGAGGATACATCATGCGGCCGTTGATCTCACTCTCTTCTCTCTTTGGCGCGACGCCGAAACGCAAGGCCAAAAGAAAGACCGCGAAGAAAACGCCAAAGAGACCTGCGGCCAAACGCAGCGCGCGCAAAAAACAAAGCTTCGGCAAGTGGCTGCAAGGGCGCAAACGCAGCTTCAAAATCTTGCGGCAAAACCTTGCGCCCTATGCGGTGGTGATGAGTCTCGCCTTTGTCTGTTTGATCCTTGCGGTGCTCTGGGCGTCGGGCGTCTTTGGGCAAATGCGTGAAGAGATCAACCGCTTCAGTATGGATCTGTTTGCGGAAAGCAAATTCTCCATCCAGCATGTGACGGTCGAAGGCCGCGGCTATACGGACAAGACTGCGCTGAACGCGGCGTTGAATGCGGAGCGGGGGCAATCCCTCTTGCATTTCGATGTCAATGCTGCGCGGGACCGCTTGCAAACATTGGAATGGGTCAGTGAAGCCAGCGTGCTGCGCCTGTGGCCGAATGCCCTTCATCTTGTGTTGGTTGAAAGCCGCCCGGCGGCGATTTGGCAACTCAATGGCAAATTGCAACTGATTGATCGTCAAGGCCATGTGATCTCCGATAATCACATCGCGCAGTTTGGCAATCTGCCGCATGTGGTGGGCAAAGGCGCAAACTATAAAGCGGCGGAGCTGACGGAACTTCTTGCGCAATATCCGTTGATCCGCGCCCGCGTGCGGGCGGCGGTCCGCATTGGCGAGCGGCGCTGGAATTTGCGCCTCGATAGCGGTGTCGATGTGCAATTGCCGGATACCAATGAAGAGCGCGCGCTCAAACGCTTGCTGGTCTTGGAGGAAGAGCATCGTTTGTTTGCGCGCGACATCTCTATCATTGATTTGCGCGATCATGACCGTCTGTATGTGCGTTTGAACTCGGACAAAGTGCTGCAATTTAATGGGCCAGGACTCGATACATAATGCTGACGCTGGATAAAAAAGGTGTATTGAAAGAACGGGCGCGTCCAAACACCCGCCAAGGCATTGTGGCGGCATTGGATGTCGGAACCACCAAAGTGTGCTGTTTTATCGCAAAGCCTGATGGCGAACACGTGACGGCATCTGTGCCCTTGCGTGTTGCCGGTTTTGGGCACCAGGTGAGCCACGGCGTTCGCAAGGGCGTGGTGATTGATTTGGACGCCACGGAAGACGCCATTCGATCGGCTGTGGAGACGGCGGAAAAAATGGCTGGAACGACAATCAGTCAAGTGGTCGTGAACCTCTCCGCCGGACATCTGCAAAGCCGGATTATTTCGGTCGGCGCGTCTATTAAAGGCAAGTCGGTCGATGATGAAGCCTTGCGCGATGTGCTGCGTTATGGGCGGCGTCAATATCAACCAGAAGATCAAACGGTGGTGCACGCCATCCCAACCGGTTACGCCATTGATGGGAACCGCGGCATTCATGATCCGCGCGGCATGTTCGGGGACCGGCTGACCGCACGCATTCACATGGTCAGCGCTTCGACGGCGCAAATTCGTAATCTCACAGTCTGTGTCGAACGCTGTCACCTTGAAATGGCGGGTTTGGTTGTCTCGCCATATGCAAGCGGCCTTGCCTGTCTTGTCGATGATGAAATGCAAATGGGCGCCATGTGCATTGACATGGGCGGCGGCACAACATCGTTCAGTATTTTTGCCGATGGCAATTGTTTGCACACGGATGTGGTGCCGGTTGGCGGCGCGCATATTACCAATGACATTGCCCGTGGGTTATCGACGCCGATTGCGAATGCCGAGCGCATGAAAACGCTTTATGGCAGCGCGTTGGCCAGTTCAACAGATGATCGCGAGATGATTGATGTGCCCCAAGTGGGTGAAGAAGATGACAACGGCACCCCGAATCGTATAGCGCGTGCCATGTTAACCGGCATCATTCAACCGCGTCTGGAAGAAACGTTTGAAATTGTGCGCGATCGTTTTCAAGCAAGCGGTCTGGAAGACGCCATCGGCAAACGCATTGTCCTGACGGGCGGCGCCAGTCAAATGACCGGCGCGCGTGAACTTGCGGCGCGTATGTTTGCAAAGAATGTGCGTCTTGCGCGGCCGTTTCGTTTGACAGGAAACCCGGATGTGGCTGGCGGGCCTGCTTTTGCAACATGTGCGGGACTGTTGCGTTATGCATCGAATGGACCTGCCGAAGCGGTGATCACGGATCTTGAGTCGCAATCAACAAGCCATCGCAAAAAAGGACGCGTTTTAAAGTTAAGTCGTTGGCTGAAAATGAATTTTTAAGTGGTGTAAAAGCCGCGAAGCAGTTAACAATATTTGGGTATGGTGTGGATTGATTCCCATTGTTAAGTATTAGGTGCGGACGGAGGCAATTATGACAATGAAACTCGGAGTCCCCGACATCTCGGAACTGAGGCCAAGAATTACAGTTTTCGGTGTTGGCGGTGCTGGCGGTAATGCCGTTGGCAATATGATTTCAGCGAATCTCGAAGGTGTTGAATTCGTTGTAGCAAACACAGATGCGCAAGCCCTTGCAGGATCGTCTTGTGAGCGGCGCATTCAAATGGGCGCATCGATCACAGAAGGTTTGGGCGCAGGCTCTCGTCCGGAAATTGGACGTGCGGCGGCGGAAGAATCGTTAACTGAAATTATCGATCACCTGTCTGGCAGCCATATGGTGTTTATCACCGCGGGCATGGGCGGCGGCACGGGCACCGGCGCCGCGCCGATTATTGCGCAAGCGGCGCGTGATCAAGGCATCCTCACTGTTGGCGTTG
>JANQLI010000374.1 GCA_028280675.1 Alphaproteobacteria bacterium | reverse complement strand
TTTCGACATTAATGCCAAATACGGTGATGTGATTTCGAAACAAGAATGCATGGACTATTTGAACGGCCTTTAGGCCAATCCTCTTGAACAGTGATTTATGAATACGAAGGAGAGACGTATGTCAGAACTTACCCAATCCCCTCATTATGATTATGTGCCGATTATCGATCGTCCCCCGTTCAAATTGCCTGATGGCAAAAGGGTGGCGGTAATGCCTTATATTAATATCGAGCACTTCCCGCATGATATTCCCGGCACTGCGCTGGTGCCTGGAACGGCTGGATTTAACCCGGATCCGCTGAACTATGGGTGGCGCGATTACGGCAATCGCGTCGGTCTCTATCGCATGATGGATATTATGGATGATTGCGGCATGCGCGGCACGGTGTGTCTAAATGCCGAGATTATTCGTGAATATCCACGGATCATTGAAGAAGGCGAGAAACGCAATTGGGCGTGGATCGGGCACGGCATTAACAATGCGCCTGCGAATTTCTTGTCGAATATCGACATTGACAAAGAGCGCGAAATTGTCGGTTCTGTGGTCAATGAAATGGAAAAAACCTTGGGCCGGAAGACCAAAGGCTGGCTGAGCCCCTTCCTGACCCATACGAACAATACGCCAAACGTATTGGAAGAGTTCGGTGTGGAATATCTCTGTGATTACACAGCTGATGACCATCCGTTTAAATTTAACACCAAGAACAACAATCTGATCTCTGTACCGTACACCGTTGAACTAAATGACATCCCCGTCTTTATGAATGTGGGGAACAGTTCAAAAGACTTTGGCGATATGATCATTGATCAGTTTGACGTTCTTTATGAAGAAGGCGCGACCAACGCCCGCTGCATGCCGATTTGCCTGCACACCTTCTTTGTCGGTCAACCAAATAAAGCGAAACACTTGCGTCGTGCGTTTGAGCACATTGCTAAGCATGACGATGTGTGGTTGACCACCGGTGACGAAGTCAACGATTGGTACCGCAAAGAATTCATGTAAGACAGATTGGTCTTCTGAAAGAAATGAAGGGCTCCATCAATTGATGGGGCTCTTTTGTTATACCGCTATGGGCAAGTCATAGCGTTGCAGATAATCGTCAAAACGGTCATTGATGATGTCGCGGCTGAGATTGAACGTCTCCATATGATAGGCATGCGCGCCGTGTTTATTTTTTGGATTGCGGGCAAGTTCATGACGCATATGTTGCGATGTGTCGAAGCTGAGCGGCAAATCAAAGTGATCATAAATGCCTTTGATTGTGCCGATCGGATCGGCAATGATGTCATCATACATCACATCATAAAATTGCCCTTCAGGAGCGCGATCGCGCACCGTCATAAAACGGCGCATGGCCGGGGCTAATTGATCAAGCATTTGTCTGCCGATGTCCGCTGGGCGTTGTTCAGACACCGCAATCGCTCTGGTGTTGAGGCAGAGATTGCAAATCGACGGGATTGCTTTGCCAAGGTCACGATGAGTTTGCACAATCATTGCATCGGGATAAACTTTTAAAAGACCTTCGATGCCGATCATGTGATTTGGCGCTTTCAGAAGCCATCGATCACGCTTGATCGCGGATTGCAAAATCTGCAGTTGCTGCTTGTGTTCAATATAGGCCGGTGTGTGATCGCATTGATCAAGCCAGGCGGTATAGCGCGGCGTGTTAAATTGCACAGAGAATATTTGCGAGCGAAAACTATTTGACAACAGCAAAATACATTCTTCAGGTCCATCCAAACGCAGTTTGTGTGTGGCTTGCAGTGCAGGGATGAGGTAATTCGCCGTATGGATTTCAAAGGCGCTTTTTATGCGCCGCCAATGCCACTTCATGCGGCGCGGGTTTGGGGGTGGCGCGGGATCATTTCCCTCCCAGTAGGATAAGGTGCGATGCGCATGATCGCGTGACATCATATTCATTAAATGCGATGTCCCGGTGCGGGGCAAGCCGATGATAATTAAGGGCGGTGCGATTTCCTCGCGCAAGATCTCCGGTTGTTTTTTTAATGTCTCAGTGATCAAAAGACGGTTGATGAGAAAATGACCGACATAGCGTCGTAAAAGCCAACGTCCGAGGGGATGCATCTCTGCCAATTGATCAAGCTCCTCACCGAGGAGATGCAATGGTTCAAGAAAGTGGTCCTCCCCGAAATCCGTCAGACCACAGGCGTTGACGGCCCTTTCCATCAGGTCCTCGGCGCGAAAGGATGGGGTGATCACATGACGAGAGGCGAGTGTGTCAGCGATCTTGCGCCCAAGAGTCAATAAAGCGCGTTCTTGCATTCTGTGCACCGGAGTCATGTAACTTGACACACCACAGCAATGGTCCTCACAATCTGTGATGAGGCTAGGCAAGTTCGATAGCCCGATCAATGAAAAACGCAACACGCGGAGACTTAAGCAGCGGATGCTTTCTGTTTCATCAATTGTGCACGCCACGTGAGCATGGCGGGGAGAACGACAACGGTGAAGATCAGGAGGTAAAACATGGAGATAGCGAGTAACAGCCCCATGCTTTGTATGCCTTGATGAATAGAGAGGGAGAGCGCGCCAAACGTTCCCAGCGTTGTGAGCGTGCTTAAAATGACCGCGCGGGGTGTGCTCGACATCATCAAATTCGTCATTGAATCATCTTCATGGAACCGCATGACAACGTGAATGCCATTATCGACGCCAAGTCCAAGAATCAGCGGGATGGCTATGATGTTTGCTTGATTGAGAGGGATACCAAACAGAACGCACGTGGCGATGCTCAGGCTGGACGCCATAAGAAGGGGCGTCACAATCAGAAGAATGTCTGACTTTTCGCGCACGGTGAGAAAAAGGATCACGGCAATAGAGCTCAGCGCCAGAGACATCGCGATCCAGAATGAATTGACGACAAGATTGCCAACCCCTTCCTCGACAATGGGCCGACCGGTTGCGTTGGGAAATGCGGCGGACACTTCTTCCACCATGTTTTTCATGGCCTCGAAATTGGTCATGTCTCCCGCAGGAAGCCCAACGACTTGGGCGCGGCCATCTTTGGCGACAACCCGTTCCGTGACGGCAGATGGCAGATCCTCAAATGCGATATAATCGGCGTTTAATGCTGTGCGTAGAAAGTCAAGCGGCTCCTCAATATGAGAGGTGAGATGATATTCAAATTGTTGCAACTCTTTGGCTTGGTTCTCAAGGGTTAGGATGCCTTGCAGCACTTTTAAGAGACGTGTCGCTGAATCCCTTAAGCCGACATCAGCCATGCGGACACGCAATGTCGAGAGCCTGCCGATCAGATCAAGAATTATGTCACGCCGCTCTGTATCACTGAGATCTTGCGCGCCGCCTTGTTCATTGAGAACGGGCCATAACATGAAAGATGTTTCATCTAAGAGCGCGCGCTTATAATCTTGATCCCCAGGGACAAATTGATAAGGCGTATCGACATCTTCGATTGTCGTGAGTTTTTTCAACTCACCAGCCACCGTATCAACAGCCTCTAGCGAATCCGCTAATATTGTCACTGTATAATCGGTCGAGAACCCTTCATCTTGCAGACGTTTAAGTGCTTGCAAAGATTCCGAATCTTGGTCTTTCAAGGCCAGCGTGTTGTAATCAAAGTTGATTTGCGCGGCGATGGTTGCAGAAAGGCCCAGCAAAATAACCGACCCGATGGTGATATGTTTTGCATAGTGTCCGACATACGCAAAGAAGGCGCGCGTGCTGCGAATAAAGATGGTGCTGATCGTGCTGGTGCGTGATGGCCGCCCTAAAATGGATAACATTGCTGGAAGCACCGTGAAACTAGCGATCAGTGCAAGGATCATCCCGCCACCCGAGATCAGACCAAGTGCGGCAATCCCTTTATAGCTGGTTGGCACGAACGAAATAAATCCGATGGCTGACGAAATCGCGCAAAGAGTCATTGCGCCGCCAATGCTACGCTTCGTTGTCAATATGGCCTGGCGGTGATCATCGCCATGCTCAATCGCTTCCTGATAGCGCAGACACAAATGAATGGAAAAATCGATCCCTAAGCCAATGAAGAGAATGGCAAAGGTTGCTGAAATCATATTCAATTCGCCGACAGATAAAAAGGCCCAAGCCAGCGTCCAGATCAATCCGACAATGAGGGTTGCGAATATCGCCACCATAATGCGTAGCGATTGGGTGCCATAACCCAAGATAAAACAGATCAAAACAAGGGAGACGAGCCCAGCGACGCTGACACTGTCTTGTACGGCTTGCATTTCCTCATCGGACAGTGGCACATCCCCGGTCAAGCGCACGGAAATGCCATTCTCTTCTGTGAGCTCTAAGTCTGTTGCAATGTCACGGATCGCCCGGATTGCGGTGCGGCTGGCGCGCAGATCAGAAAAATCAAGCGCTCCTTGAACTGTGATCAACTGAATGGCGGTTGATTCGTCGTCATCTATTGAGAAGGCATCGTCCCAGATGAGATCTGACGGCGTTCCCGCAAGATAATCATCGCCTGTATCGGAAATCCGGTCCATCAACTCAACAAAAAGCGGCGGCAGTTTTTCACCGTCCTCATAGGCATCAATCCCCGTATTCAAAAGGCCAAAAAGACCTTTCAGATTAGGATCCGCCGCAAGCGCACTTAACGCGGGCTGGGCTTCCGCTAATTGATCGACAACTTTTTCAAGGTCTTCAGAGCTGAGATACAGAAAAGCGTTGTCCTGGAAGAAACTTTCCGCTGCAGGCGCAAACACGGTGTCGAAAAGATCAGTGCGCTTAACGAGCGCGTCATGAAGGTCGCGTGCGGCGCGGCTGGCGTCTTGGCTGCCTTCGGCTTCGATCACAATGACGATGGTGTCAGCATAACTGGGGAAAGCGTCTTGAAAATTGCGGTAATTGATCAAGAAAGGCGTATCCGGATCAATCATGTCGCTGGTGTCGGAATTGACCTGAAAATAGGTGATGGCGTAGGCGAGAGCGCAATAGGTGGCGATGGCTGCAGCACAGAGGGTTTGCAGCGGATTTTCCGAAACCCAACGGACGAAATCCGTTAATCGATCAACGTAAGAGGTACGATAGTCCTGCATCATGCCACATTATTGCCTAGAGAAGCCGTTACGGTCTTGTGCTATATAGACGTGTCACACGTCATAACGCCTGAGAAAGTTAGAGTAAAATGAGAATACTTGCTGCAGCCATAACAGGGTTAATCATGTCTTATCAGGCCTTATCACCTGTTTTGGCCGAGACCTCCTCCCCGTCCGAGGAAGCCGGAATTTCCACTGATTCGCAAGGGGAAACGCTTGTCATAGAGGAGAGCGGACCGCAACAAACGGTCGAAGAGCTGCATGCCGGGCTACTCGTCATTATGCAAGGGGGCGATGAGATGGGTTTCGAGGGGCGGCATACGCATATCGCGCCTATCGTAGAAGAGACGTTTGACATTACGCGTTTGGCGGGGTCGGCAATCGGTCTGTCGATTTGGCGCAAATGGGATGATGATCAAAAACGTGGATATGTGAACGCGTTTCGGGAATTTCTCACAACGAATTACGCCTCTCAATTCAGAAGTTTCGCAGGGCAAACATTTGAGACACTTGCCATGGAAGAGGGCCCGCAACGGGGCACAAAGATTGTGCGTACGCATTTAACCCGGCCCGATAACGAGCCTGTTGCGCTTGACTATCTCACACGTGAGAAAGACGGCGCAGTCGGGATCGTGGATATTTTTCTCAATGGCAGTGTTAGTGAAGCGGCGCGCCGCCGGGCAGAGTTCACGGCCGTTTATCGCGATCAGGGTTATGAGGGACTCATGGATGCGATCACTACCCTGATTGAGGACAATAAAAACCGGACTGACAATGACATTACCGGCTAAGATCGTGTAACCATCGCATGGTTCTTATATATGAGGCGGCTCGAATGGGGCCGCCTTTGTTATAGAGTGTGACGGGCAATACGGGAGAGTGGGCACCATGATACGTGGATTAAGTCACGCGGCGATTTCAACCGGCGATCTGGAACGCGCGCTTGCGTTTTATGTCGGCCTTCTTGGCTTTCAAAAAGTGGATGAGTTCGGTTGGCCGGAAGGCACCGATGCGGCGGATCAACTCACCGGGTTAAACAATTCGGCCGCACGCTGTGCGGTGCTCAAATGCGGCCCTGTAATGATGGAGATTTTTGAATTCACCTCCCCGGACGCTAAAGAGGCTGACCCCGCCCGGCCTTTGCATGATCGCGGCATTGCGCATCTTGGATTAGATGTGGTGGACATTGATGGCGAGTATCAACGCTTGAAAGCGGCGGGCGTGCCTTTTATCAATGAACCGATGTGGGCGGGCGAAGGCGTGCGCGCCGCTTATGGCCGCGATCCCGATGGCAATATTATTGAGTTGCAGGAAATTTCCCCGCGTTAAAATTTCACATTGACATGGGCAGGTGTTATCGCGGCAATGC
>JANQLI010000347.1 GCA_028280675.1 Alphaproteobacteria bacterium | reverse complement strand
ATCTCTTAGGCCGCGATAAGCGTGACGTCCGGCGCGATATTCTGGAGCGTGGCTGGATCGCCCCGCGGGGCAACGATCCCGCCATTATCCGTGAAAACAAACGCAATGCGATAAAACTTTTAGCACAAGCCGGTTGGGGCGTGCAGGATGGCGGCCTCGTACATTCAGAAACAGGCGAGCCTTTCGCATTTGAAATTATGGTCCGTGATTCTCAAGATGAAAAAATCGCGATGACCTATGCCGCCTCCCTCAAAGACGTGGGGATTGATGCCCGTGTCGCGATGACAGAGAAAATTCAATATGAAACCCGCCGTATGGAGTATGATTTTGATATGATGCCATTTGGTTGGGGCGGCACCCCTTCCCCTGGCAATGAGCAAGCCTTTCGCTTTGGATCGGCTGAGGCTGACATCCCCGGCTCGTACAATCTGGCAGGTGTGAAAAGCAAAGCAGTCGATAACGTGATTGACGCAATTACGAACGCAGAAACGCGGCAGGATTTGGTCACCGCAGCGCGCGCGTTGGACCGGCTTTTACTCTCGGGCAGCTATGTCGTGCCATTCTATTATTCGAATATTGACCGGGTGGCGTATTGGTCTGAACTGAATGTCCCGCCCCGCCATCCCCAATCAGGCATGAAAATTCAAACCTGGTGGATGTGGCCGGATAACTAAATCTTCTCTAAATTTCAGAAAACAAAAATTCGAGGCTGGTCAGATTCATGTCATGCTTGATGAAGTTATAGGGCGTGAGATTCACGGCCTTAATGATCTTGCGCTGGATGTCTGTCCCCACCTCGCCATTTTCTTTGGGCACCATATCGAAATCGAGAATGTTGATGCAGGCGAGATCTTGCTCAAAGGATTGGATTGCCTTTAAGCCATTCCCTGTCATCCACCCCAATATGAGGCGATTGATCCCTTCATGGGCGACAATCAAGGCCGTATGCCACCCAGGTTCCGCAAGCAGCTTGGTGATATTTTGCGTTGCCCTTGCATAGGCGTCGGTAAAGCGTTCCCCGCCTTCAAGAAAGACAGCATCGGGTTCGGCCGCAATATCCATGTAATAGGTGAACATGGCGGCAATTTCCTCGCGGCTTGAGACATCCATAGGTGTACCGCTGGCAATTTCTTTGAGGCCAGGCTCACATGCGGGCTCAGGGTAGGCTTGTGCCTGTTGCGCTAAGACCAGCCGTGTCGTTTCCGTCGTCCGCGGTAAGCCGGAGTTCAAAACGCGATTAAAGACCACATGGGACAGCGCCTGTCCGGAGGCAATCGCCTGTTCACGGCCGAGTTCCGTTAACGGGACTCCTTCCAGATTCATGGTTTTCTGCACCACTTCACTGAAGTAGTCCACATGACCATGGCGCATCAGATAAATCCGCCGCCGCCCTGTTGTGCCGGGTAATGCACTCATCCCGCTGCCTCATATCCCTTCAGCCTGTTATTCCCGCCCAGCCCTAGTCACTATCTTGCGGACGAGCAAGCGATTTTCCCAAGAACAGAGCGAAAATTTCGTATTTTTGGCTTTTGCCCTGAAACACCACAGAGTATATGCTTATTTCTGGAGATTAGGTCAGAAGCGCTGCGCGGCGCTTTACAAGGATTGCTGGGTATTTTTCTCGTCGATGTCGGAATCGTGTGAAAAGATTTACTGCTTTGAGTGCCCTGCACGGATGAGCGATTTATGCGTGGGGCTCCCTGATTCCAAGCTCCCTATCCTCTATGACAGTTCTGAGCATGTCGAACGCAACAAGGGCGAGATACTTTTTGAAGATGTCGATCCGGCCACCCACATTTTTAATATCCAGGAAGGCTCGATCACGCTCTATCGCATGGGGCCTTCCGGTCAACGCCAGATTCTAGGCTTTCTCTTTTCGGGCGATCTCTTCGGAATCTCTCCTGGCGAAAGTTATGGGGTCAGCGCTGAAGCCTGCGCAGATACCAAGCTTTGTCGCTGGGAGCGTAACAAATTCGATGATTTTTTGGTGTTGTTTCCGGCAATGGGGCGCCAGTTCCGTCTCATCGCCTCAAAATCCTTGGCGCAATCCCTCGATCTGGCCTTTGCCCTGGGCCGCTTGAACGCGGAACAACGTCTCGCAGCGTTTTTCATTCACCTCAATGAACGCCAGGCAGAAATGGGAGCCGGTCCCAATCAGGTCAGCCTTCCCATGTCACGGTCCGATATTGCAGATTATCTTGGCCTGACGATTGAAACAGTCAGCCGCGGCATCACCAAATTAAAGAAAAAAGGCCTGATCAACCTGATCATTTCCGACTATATCGAATTCCTCGATAAAGAAGCTTTAAAAGAGCTTGCGGAAGGGGCTTAAAGTAAAATCTGATGGGTAACACTCTCGAACTCGATGTGATTTCCGACCCGGTGTGCCCTTGGTGCTATGTCGGGATGAAACGTCTTGAACAGGCCCTCGCGGATTATGGCCCTGAAAAAGTCGATGTTGTGTGGCGGCCATATCAGCTCGACCCGACTATTCCACGGGATGGTATGGACCGCAAAGCCTATATGGAAAAGAAATTCGGTGACGTGAACCGCTTTAAAGAGATGTCACAAATGTTGGTTGAGATGGGCAAAGAGCTCGGCATTGATTTTGCCTTTGAGGCGATTAAACGCTCACCAAACACCCTAAATGCCCATCGTCTGATCCGCTGGGCGCGGAAAGACAGTGCGCAAAACGCCGTTGTTGCGGCCCTCTTCCGGCATTATTTTGAACTGGGTCATGATATTGGCGACACCGAGACACTCGTTGAAATTGCCAATGAATGCGGCCTAGACGGCGATCTGGTGCGTGACCTTTTGAACAGTGACGCAGATGAAACGGAGGTATCGCAAGAGATCCAGCAAGCCCAAGCCATGGGCGTGCAAGGCGTGCCAACCTTTGTTGCTAACAATCGTCTTGCCATATCAGGCGCGCAAGACACGCCGGTCTTTTTGAAATTCTTCGCTCAAGCTGCAAATTAGGCTTCTCGACATATTTCCTTCATCTTGAGGAGCGTGATGCGCGTCTCGAAAGATCGAAGGTCACTGCAAACGTTTATTCAGCACTTTCTAACGCTTCCAAGGCCTTCATACCCGCAGGTGTGAGATGCATGGGAATCGGCTCGCCAGGGCGCGGGGATGTGGACTCCATATAACGATGGATAAGCCATTGCCCTTCGACATTACGAAAAATCGCGGTGTAAATGCGGTTCTCGACAAATTCCGGGAAGTTCACCGGATCATCGACACGTGGCGTGCCGAGCAAAGACGTACGGCCGATCATATAGGCCATGTCCCCTGCGACTTCGAGATCCAGCAATTCATAGGTCGCTTGAAATTCATAACGGCTCATATTCGGACCAAAGAACGTCGCCAGCTCCTCTGACCCACGGGCGATAGGACGGCGCATCGATATATGCCACGCACTGCCGGTGTAGGCGCTGAGAAAACTCTCCACATCATGATTATTATAGTGATCGATGATGCTCTGATGGATGGTTTGAATGGCCGCGTAATCTTCGTCCGTACCGCCACGCATCAACTCATTTGCGGTTGCGACTGTTGAAATCGAGAGAGCGGCGACTACACTGAGTATTTGAAAAACGCGTTTCATAAATCTTCCTCCTCAAACGACGTCACACGTCCCCGCTTTCGCAGGAACATAGGTGTATTGTGATAGAGTTTAAGAGACTTTCAGACTGTTTTGTCCGTTGGTATCCATTCTCCAAATAGATCAATTACGCCGCTTCGCTGGCCTCTTCGGCAATTTCGGCCAGCAGGGTAAGGATATGCTTGGCTCCTTTGAGCCTTTCGGACTCATCGGTCCAATTGCGTTTAAAAACAAGCTTCTGATCGGGGCGCAATTTCACATCTTGAGGGCTGTGGCTGATATATTCAATGAGGCCTGCCGGATTGGGGAAATTGTTCTTGCGGAAGGAAATCGTCGCCCCTTTCGGTCCTGCATCGACTTTCTCAACCAACGCTGTGCGGCACAGCCCCTTAATGGCCACGATCTCAAGCAATTGCTCTACTTCGCGCGGTAAAGGCCCAAACCGGTCGATCAGTTCGGCGGCAAAAGCGTCGATGTCTTCCTTCGTAGAGATGTCCGCGAGACGCCGATAGAGCGCAAGGCGCACATCCAAATCGGCCGCATAGGATTCGGGGATCAAGACAGCCGTGCCTAAATTGATTTGCGGTGACCACTGATTATCTTGTTCGCTTTCGGCGACACTATCGCGCATCGCCGCGACCGCTTCTTCCAGCATGCTTTGATAAAGCTCTATCCCGACTTCACGGATGTGTCCCGATTGTTCATCGCCGAGCAGGTTTCCTGCTCCGCGAATATCAAGGTCGTGACTGGCAAGACTAAAGCCCGTCCCCAAACTGTCTAGCGATTGCAGAACTTTCAAACGCTTCTCGGCATTCGCTGTCAGGGTGCGGTTCGGACGGACGGTAAAATAGGCATAGGCGCGCATTTTCGAACGCCCCACCCGGCCACGTAATTGATACAATTGCGCCAGGCCAAACATATCAGCGCGGTGAATGATCAACGTATTAGCGCTTGGAATATCGAGACCCGATTCCACAATGGTTGTGGAGAGCAGCACATCATATTGCCCATCGTAAAAGGCGTTCATGATGTCATCGAGTTTCCCTGGCGCCATTTGACCATGGGCAATGACGAACTTCACTTCAGGCACTTGCTCTTGCAGAAAGTCTGCCGCGTCACTGAGATCGGCAATGCGTGGGCACACATAAAAGCTTTGCCCGCCGCGGTAATGCTCCCGCAATAACGCTTCACGAATCACCACAGGATCAAAGGGCGTCACGAAACTGCGCACAGCCAAACGGTCCACCGGCGGCGTGGCAATCAGAGAGAGCTCGCGCACCCCGCTCATGGCCATTTGCAACGTGCGCGGGATCGGTGTTGCGGTTAATGTCAGCACATGCACATTCGCGCGTAATTCTTTCAGGCGTTCTTTATGCCCGACACCAAAATGTTGTTCTTCATCGACGATCAATAAGCCAAGGTCTTTGAATGCAATGTTCTTGCCCAGCAACGCATGTGTGCCGATGATAATATCGCACCGGCCATCGGCCATTTCGTCTTTGGCGGCTTTGGCATCCGCCGCAGACACCATGCGTGAAAGTTGACGGATTTTAATCGGCCATCCGGCAAAGCGTTCGCTAAAGGTTTTAAAATGCTGACGGCACAAAAGCGTTGTCGGCGTCACAACGGCCACTTGCCGTCCTGACATCGCAGCGACAAAAGCGGAACGCAA
>JANQLI010000334.1 GCA_028280675.1 Alphaproteobacteria bacterium | reverse complement strand
TTTTCATTCCGGATAATACTGGTGGAGGAACCTGTCTGGACGACTCTCTCTAAGCCGTTGCCGCGCGCAATGCCTCTGATGAGCAGTCCGAGTCCTCTTGCGCAAAATGTTGATGTCCACCACCGCAAAACGCCGAGGATTTTTCCATGCTCTGCCGCGTGACGTCAGCTAAGCAGTTAATAAAATCAGAATGCACACCAAGAGCTGGCGCGCGCTGATAATCAACAACGCCATGCGCCAAAGCATTGTCACGGTGTTCATGATCCAGCTCGACCAAGGTTTCAACATGTTCAGAGACAAAAGCGATTGGCACAATCAACACTGAAACGCCATCTTCGCCTGCTTGACGTAATTCATCCCGCAAACGGGGCTCAAGCCATTTAATTGGCCCGAGTTTACTCTGATAACACAGCCGATGCGATTCACAATCACGGTCAAGATAGGACATAATTGTCTCAACAGTTGCCTGTACTTGGTCCGGATAAGGATCATTCGTTTCAATCACTGTGCGCTCGGGAAGGCTATGCGCTGAGAAAAGAAGCCGCACCGGCGCCCGCCACTCAGTCTCATCTAAAACGGACCGAATTGTTGACACATGCGCCCGAATAAAATCTGGATGTGTGGGATAACAACACACATGACGTATGTCAGATGTCAGCCCCTGCCGGTTTGCCTCGTCATACCAAGCTTTCAATGAGGTTTCGGCCGTTGTCGTTGAATATTGAGGAAATAAAGAGACGAGAATGGTGAGATCAGGGTTATACGCTTTGACTTGCGCGACACTTTCTGCAGGTAACGGTTTCCAGTAGCGCATGCCGACAAAGGTTTTGATAAAACGAAATCCGGTTGCCCCCTCAGACATTAATTGTTTTTGTAAAGCATTGGCTTGCTTCTCGGTCCATTCCAACAACGGGGACCGCCCCCCAATTGTCGCATATATGTCTTTTGCAGCCTTAAGACGTAAACGCGAGATCACCCAGGCAATGACCGGCCTGACTAACCCTGGAACGCGCATAATGGCCGGATCCCTAAAAAGATTTTCTAAAAAAGGCTGGATGGTCTCGGGTGAATCCGGTCCGCCCATATTGAGCAGAACAATGGCGCATTTTTTATGTCCAACAGTCTCAGTCACCGATAACATCCTAAGAATATTAAGCACCCGGGTCTAATCAATTGTGAAGAAGAAGCAATTGTGAAGAAGAAGCAATTGACAGAATGGTCGCACCCAGTTGATGGATGACATCAAGCAAAATCAAACAAATACTGTTGATAGGGTTTTCTGTCGTTATAGACTGTCGGCAAAAATCTCTGCTAATACAGGGAAAGCCTCAGGCTGGGTGACACCGAGGATCATGGTGCCCACGTGATTCTTTTTGCCCGCCTTAATCCAGGCTTGCGCGCGGTCTTGAATGCGTTCTTTCGGACCAATGAGACCAATCTCATCGACCAACTGATCCGGCACTTTCATCACCGCATCCCGTTGGTGACCGGAAAGATAGAGATCCTGAATGTCTTTGGCCTCCGCTTCATATCCCATCTTTATAGCATAATCGTTATAGAAATTTTTGCTGCGGGCGCCCATACCCCCGATATACAGGGCGAGGAATTGTTTCACGGGGAGACGGCAAGCGTCCAAGTCATCGCCATAGCCCACCGGCACCATCGGCGCGACATCGAAATCCGCAAGGCCCTTTCCATCGGCTTTCGCAAACCCTTCGTTGAGATGTGGCTCGAACAAGTCAAAACGGTCCGGGTTCATCCACACAGGAAAAACCCCCTCAGCAAGTTCCGCTGCTGTGCGCAATCCGGCTGGTGTAAATGACGCTGTATAAATAGGAAAGTTCGTTTTCTTCAGAAGACTTTTGAGAGGCTTACCAAGACCTGTCGATCCTTCCCCCTGATAAGGGAGATTAAAAATATCGCCCTCAAAACTCACTGGCGCTTCCCGTGCGCAAATCGCCCGAATGATTCCAATATATTCCCGCATCCGGGTGATCGGTTTCGAATAAGAACTCCCGTGCCATCCTTCGACAACCTGTGGCCCTGATGCACCCAATCCCATGATAAAGCGATCATTGCTGAGCTGTGCTAGACTCATCCCCGTCATCGCCGCACAAGCGGGTGTGCGCGCAGGGAGCTGCATGATGCACGTCCCGACCTTGATCTTACTGGTCTGCGCCAAAATCCAACTGGCAATGGTTATGCAATCTGCGCCATAAACTTCCGACACCCAAACAGAGTCCACACCGAAATCTTCCGCAGCACGAATAAGATCGATAGGCACCTCAACGGTTTTCGTTGAGTACATCAGATTGAGGCCGAGACGCATGAGAACACTCCCCTTTTCTTTCTAGGCCTGACTATGACGGAATTTGCGAAAAGGATGCAAGGTCCAAAAAACGAGCGGATTTGCTTTCCGTTACGGCGCAGTTTCATTTTTCTTATGGAAAAATGACGCCATCCTCACCACGTTTCCACTGCGCATATTTCCGCATCACCGATAAGAATAACTCAGACTCCATAAGCCACTTTAACCAGCTTTGCAGGTGGGGGTATGGCGCATGGTCAAACCAAGCCTCATCAGCAATACGAAATTGGCGGACAAAAGGAAAAATCGCAATATCCGCGAGCGTGATATGCTCGCCAAACAAAAAGGATGACGTTGCAAGGCGTTTTTCGAGACCCTGCAAAAAGACTTCGCCTTGCTGGCGATGCGCTAGGGGATCTACGTCCTCATAGCGCGTCGCGTATTTATAGCGATCAAGATGGTGCTTAAAATCATCATCATTCTCAGCGATCAGGGCTCGCATGTCATCCAAGGACCCAATCTCTGGGGTGAGCCAGTCTTCCGGATCGTTGTGCTGCAATGCCCACAGCATGACATCAATACTCTCATCAATGACTGTTCCATCCGTTAACTGTAGCACAGGAACAGTCCCCTTCTGTGAGAGCGCAATCATCTCCTGGGGCTTGTCGCGCAACACAACCTCGCGCAACGTAACCTGTAATCCGCTCATCGCAATAGCCATCCGCGCACGCATAGCGTAGGGGCAGCGGCGAAAGCTATAGAGGATGGGTAAAGTTACGGACATGTTCATAGAAACGTCAGACTGTTCAAACCCCTGCTATTGCGATATGTGAGAGGGATTATCAAGTAGGTATGCTGACTATAACTCGGAAAACACTTTAGGTTTTATCAGCATCTCTTTGGAAATATTAGTGATTTATGGCTCATTGCCGACAAAAAAGCGAACTCTTGATGCCAGCAGGGTCGCTGGAAAAGCTCAAAGTGGCTGTGCTTTACGGTGCAGATGCGATCTATA
>JANQLI010000328.1 GCA_028280675.1 Alphaproteobacteria bacterium | reverse complement strand
GCATTGCTGATTTCATTTGTGACCCCGCGAAAAAGCAATTGCAATCTTGTTGCCGCAGACGCGGTCGCCGATGCCCGTCGGGGTGAAGAAGAGTCCACTGTTTTTTGCGGCGCTGGTATGGCTCCTTGTTTGCGTTTTTTCAAAGCTTCAAGGGCGTCAAGGTTAATCTCAACGGACTCATCTTGTGCGATGGCCGGGCCACTTGCGATTGGCAGAGTGATAGCAATGGCGATAAGGACTCGCGCGCGCCACTTACGCTGGCTTTGTAGTGTCATGGAGGATTTTCGAAAGTGGGCGGAAAAGGTCTTCATTGGTGGCTAAAATACTCGGGCTATCCAGTTTCAGCGGAGCCCCGTTAATTTGCCCTAATATGGCCCCCGCCTCTTTGGCGATGATCACACCGGCTGCAATATCCCATGCGCTGAGACCGCGCTCCCAAAACCCATCATACCGCCCTGCTGCGACATATGCGAGATCCAATGCGGCCGAGCCGAACCGCCGAATACCTGCGACTTGCGGGGTGACGGCTTTCAACTCCTGACGATGCTGCTCATGGCCAGGGCGGCCGAGGAAGGGGATGCCAGTGGCCAGAAGAGATTGGTCGAGGGTGCGCCGGGCGGCAACACGCATGCGGCGATCATTGACATAGGCGCCTTTGCCTTTTTCTGCCCAGAAGCGTTCATCTTTAATCGGATCGTAAATCAACCCCGCGACCAATTCACCCTCACGTTCAAGGGCTATGGAAATAGCAAAATGCGGAAGGCCATGCAGAAAGTTTGTTGTGCCATCAAGCGGGTCAATGATCCAGCGATGGGTCTTATCTTTACCTTCAATTTCTCCGGCTTCTTCTAAAAGAAAACCATAACCGGGCCGGGCGCGTTCAAGTTCCTCACGTAAGGTCTTTTCAGCCTTCAGATCCGCATTGGAGACAAAATCGGCAGGCCCTTTGCGGGAGACTTGCAGGTTTTCCACCTCCCCAAAGTCACGCTTCAATGCGCGCGATGCTTTCATCGCAGCATTGGTCATGACGGTCATAACGGCGGTTTGGAAAACCATAGAAAAAGAACTTTCCGATATGGCGGGCGGTTTTAATCAGCGCGCTTGATGTAGGTAACTTCGTTGGTCTCGACAACCACTTTTTCACCGACTTCAATAAAAGGCGGGACCATCACGCGTAACCCGTTATCCATCACCGCAGGCTTGTACGAGGAAGATACAGTTTGCCCTTTTAATGCGGGTTCGGTTTCGCTCACCTCAAGTGTGACTTGATCAGGCAGGGAAATACCAAGGGGTTTTCCTTCATGGGATTCGACGACTACGGTCATGCCATCCTGCAAAAACGCGGCCCGATCGCCTACAAAATCCGTTGGCAGTTCAATTTGCTCATAGGTTTCAAGATCCATAAAGACCAACATGTCGTCTTGCGTGTAAAGGAACTGATAGTCTTTTTGTTCAAGACGCACACGCTCAACGGATTCTGTCGCGCGGAAGCGTTCATTGAGTTTCGAGCCATTGACGAGATTCTTGAGTTCGACTTGCGCAAAGGCGCCGCCCTTGCCAGGCTTCACGGCTTGGATTTTGACTGCAACCCAGAGCGCGTCGTTGTGTTGAATGACGTTGCCAGGACGAATTTCGTTACCATTAATCTTCATGCAAAAAACCTAACTCGTGTCAGAAAATGCACCCTCAAAACTGACGGCGTGTGTTGAATTTCGCGGACACTATCAAGAGCGGACGCGCGATGCAATGGCCGAATGAAGATACCTAATATACTGATTTTATTGAGATAATCGTCTGATCGTGTGCTCCGTGTCATATAAACTTGATTTGTCAAAACGCCATACTTTGGTTTTGCTAACAATGCACGACAGGGACTGTTCATCCCTGCCGCAGCTTCTGGGACCGAGGATGAGCAGATGCCTGTCTTTGAAAAAATCTATGAACACATTTGTCTTTTGATGGCGCGTCTTGTGGCGCTGCCTGTTGAAGACATGGATGCAGATGAATTGCGCGTTGCCATGTTAGAGATCACGCCGGACCCTTAATTGGGCCCAAGCACCATGTTGGTTTTAGCGCGCGCCTCGGCGCGGCGGATCGCTTCACTGCGTTGTTCTTCATTCAAAAGCTCATCCACTTGCGCATAAAGTTGCTCTTCCTGAATGCCGCCACGTTGCGCAAGGGTCAGCCACATCATTGCCGCGATTAAATCCTGTTCTGTGCCTTCCCCTCTTGCGCTTAAGAGCGCCATTTGCAATTGCGCGCGTGCATGGTTTTGATTGGCCGCTTGTTCCAGCCATTTTGTGGCGTCATCAAAGGATTGTTTGGCTCTATCACCGTCATAATAAATCATGCCTAAACCGAATTGGGCGTCACGATGCCCATTGTCAGCGGCTTTCGTGAGCCATGAGATGCCGGTTTTAGTATTTTTCCCTACCCCCTCACCATTGAAATACATGGCGCCTAAATTGAATTGCGCATCGCGGTGGCCAGCATTCGCCGCTTTTGTGAACCAGTTGATGGCCTCTCTATTGCTTTGCTTCACACCGCGGCCCTCAAGAGAGAGAACGCCCATATTGTAAAGTGCATCGAGTTGATTTTGATCGGCGGCTTTGCGGAACCATTCCGCCGCTTTGAGGTCATTCTGTTGGACGCCGAGGCCATCCGCATACAGCATGCCCAACTGGAATTGCGCGTTCAGGTGACCGCGTAAAGCGGCGGCGTTATACCAGCCTGCTGCGGCTTTATAATCTTGCACGACGCCTTCGCCCTTTTGCGCCAGTTCACCAAGCGCATATTGTGCGTCGATCGAATCTTGATCGGCGGCTTCCTTGTACCATTTCATGGCGCCAGTGAGATCTTTCTTGGTGCCTTGCCCTTCGGCATACATTAATGCGAGATAATTTTGTGCGGTTACATCACCTAATTGCGCGTGTGTTGAAAAAATTGGGAAGGCGGTTTCGTAATCACCGCGGTTATAGGCATTGAGAGCGTCTTCGACGGTTTCAAACGTTTGCGCGTGTATGGATGATGTCCATAAGAAGAGCGCTGCCCAAAATGTTAAAAAGAAGTGTGACAGAACGTTACGCATACGCATCACCATTTTTTTACGCACTCTTACGGGCGAAAATCTCATTAAAAGCGCTCACCGCTTGTTGCGGCCCGTCTCTATAAGACCAAACCCCATTGGACACAGCAAGGAAATCGGCTCCTGCCTCAACCAAGTCACAGCAGTTTTCCACAGTGATGCCCCCAATGGCAACCACTGGCACTTCAAAAAGCGCCGACCACCAGGTGAGGAGGTCCGGCTCTGCATGGGTTTTGGGCTCTTTCGTCGTTGTGGGGAAAAAGGCGCCAAAGGCGACATAGTCGGCGCCCGCTTCCCCGGCCACCATGGCGAGGTGTTTTGAATTGTGACAGGTGACGCCGATGATGTGATCGGGGCCAAGCATCTCACGTGCATCTTTATAGGCCATGTCGTCTTGCCCGATATGCACGCCATCAGCTCCAAGCGTCTTTGCTAAATCAGGACGGTCATTCATGATGAAGGCGACATCATGCGCATGGGCGATGGGCATTAACGCTTCGCCAGCCCGTAACACTTCTTCATCGCGTACATCTTTGAGCCGCAATTGCAAACACGCCACATCACCGCCATCAAGTGCGCGTTTGAGATCGTCTGTAAAAGCTGTGAGCTCAAACATTGGGGGCGTAATAAGATAAAGGCGGCAGGGGTCTGACATGGCGATGTATCTACCGTGTTCTTTATCAGATGTCACGGCAGCTCAAAAAGAGGGCCGTCTGTGGTGCTACAGACGGCCCGTCGAACCTAGGATGGTTACGATACTAAATGCCTATGCAGCTTCGAGGCCAGTATGCCAATCGCCCAAGGTGGCAAGGCCGTTCATTTTGGCCCGGTGCGTAAAGGCGGCTTGTCCTGCGGCGACATTATCGGCTTTGCCGCTCCAGGCTTTGAGTGGGGCTGCTTGCAGGGCGCGGCCGTAAGAAAAGCTGATATTCCAAGGATATTTCCCAGGATTTGCCGCCTTGATTTTGTTCATCGCATCAAGATGCGCGGTGGCGTCTTCATCGGACTGCCCTCCTGAAAGGAAGACGATACCTGGGACGGCCGCAGGGACAGCGCGGGCAAACACATCAAGGGTTTTTTCAGCAACGTCTTCCACACCTGCCTGAGTGCTGCAGAGTTTTCCTGACACAACCATGTTCGGTTTTAAGACAGTGCCTTCCAGCAGGACACGTTGTTGATAAAGTTCGCTGTATAGCGATTTCAGCGTCGCTTCGGTGACCTCGAAACAGCGGTCGGCGGTATGATCACCATCCATCAACACTTCCGGTTCCACGATAGGAACAATATTCGCTTCCT
>JANQLI010000298.1 GCA_028280675.1 Alphaproteobacteria bacterium | reverse complement strand
AGGTTGAAGGTCTCAGTGTCCATCCGCGTCGTCATATCCGCCGGGCTGGCCACCGGATTAAACCCTTGGGCATAGAGGTCGGAGACGGTGACCGTGTGCCCTTGGTCCTCTAAGACCTCGACTGCTAGATCTTTCAATGCGCCATTGAAGGATTGTGGTTCCGGGTGAGCGTAGACAATTAACACATTCATATGGACGGTCTCTCATTTTATCATAGCGCGCTTTTGCCAGAAGCAGCGCAAAGCAGCAAGGGCGGGGCGCCGCGTGTCCACAGTCTGCGCATTGCCCTTCCCGCTAAGAGCCGTTAAAAGCGTGACTTGTAACAGTGAAGGAGCTCATATGTCACAGGACCAACTCTATCTGCAGATCAACGAATCTGTTGCGCAGATTGTTCTTAATCGTCCGGATAAAAGAAATGCGCTCACCTGGGCCATGTGGACACGGCTTGGTGAGATTGTCGATGAGCTTACCGGGCGCGATGATGTACGCGCCGTCGTTGTGCGCGGGGTTGATGACACAGCCTTTGCCGCTGGAGCAGATATTGTCGAGTTCGAAACGGTCTACGCCGCACAGGAGACCAGCGTCGCCTATACCAATGCGATGCAAGACAGCGAACGTAAACTTGCGCGTCTGGAAAAACCAACCATTGCGCTGATCCAAGGCCCGTGTATCGGCGCAGGATGCGCCATTGCGATGTGTTGCGATGTGCG
Source organism: Alphaproteobacteria bacterium (assembly GCA_028280675.1). Classification (GTDB taxonomy): domain Bacteria; phylum Pseudomonadota; class Alphaproteobacteria; order SMXP01; family SMXP01; genus JANQLI01. Next base: position 3,797 of record JANQLI010000298.1, on the reverse strand, counting down.
CTTTGCCGATGACACGGCCACATTTGCGATTCCGCCTGCCCGTTTGGGTCTCGCATACTCTTTGGGCGACACCAAGCGTCTTGTGGATGTCATCGGTCCATCACGCGCGAAAGATATGATGTACACCGCGCGGCTTGTGAAAGCCGAGGAAGCTTATCATATGGGCCTCATTGATCGTTTAGTTGGAGCAGATGATTTGCAAGCCGCGGTTGATAAATATGTTGGTGCCATAACATCGCTGTCGCGCTTTACCAATGCTACGACAAAACGCACAGTGCAGATGATCTTGGATGGGGCCATCGATGATACAGATGATACCCGCGAACATTTTATGAATGCGTTTCAAGGTGACGATTTTCAAGAAGGCCGCGCGGCATTTTTGGAGAAACGCAAACCCAAATTTACGTGGTGAGAATTTTTATGCGCCATCTGGCGTAAATCTATCGGGCCAGAAATCAATAGAGCACGCTTTTTCAAACACCTGCGCAATGTGTAAGGCAAGCTCATCCTGAAAGGGTGGGGTCATGATCATGAGGGATGTTGGCAGGCCTTGCGATGTCATGCCGTTCGGTACGGCGACGGCCGGATAACCGCTGTAATTGGCGAGGGATGTAAAATCGGTTTGGTGATTGGATGAGCCGCGTTCAAAAGGGAAGGCCGTATGGGGCGTTGCCGGAAGGATCAATGCGTCAACTTGGGTAAAAAGCTGCCGTATGTGCACTTTCATTTGGGCAATGGTGCGGTAAGCGTTTTCAAGGTCTGCCACATCCAATGTTAATCCTGCTGACAAGCGGCTCCGTAATTCTTCGGTGAACTTCTTTGGGTGTCTTTCAAGATCATCTTTGTGGTACGTGCCGCCTTCGGCAACCAATATCAAGACAGCCGTATCGCGCAACTCTTGTGCATCGAAAGGCGGCAAAGCGACGCTTTTGATTGTGGCGCCATGTTGCTCAAGAATCTGTATCGCTTCATCACGGGCGGCGAGGATTTCTGGCTCTACGGCCACAATATCTTCGGTGCGCACGCGCCCAAGCGTAAGACCGCTTAAATCCGAAAGTGTTTGTGCAGTTAAAGAAAAATCACTTGGTGCATGCACCGCATAAGGATCAAGTGGATCGAAATGTGCCAGGCATTGCATCATAAGACTCAAGTCTGTCACAGAGCGCGCCATTGGTCCGACGTGATCGAGTGTCCAGCTTAAGGGCACAACACCTCGCTGACTGACCAAGCCATAGGTGGGTTTCACCCCTGCGCATCCACAATAAGAAGATGGGATGCGTACAGATCCAAGTGTATCGGTGCCAAGGGCGGCCGCGCAAAGCCCGGCAACCACAGCAGCGCCAGAGCCGCCACTTGATCCGCCCGGCGTCCAATCATGTCTGTGGGGATTATGGCAGCGTCCATAAGCCACATTGTCGGTAATACCGCCAAGGGCTGCTTCGTGCATGTTTGTTTTGCCAAGAAACACAGCGCCCGCTTTGCGTAAGCGTTCAATACATCCGGCGTCAGAGGAAGCGATGCGGTCACGCCGCACTTCCATGCCTGCTGTTGTTGCAATCCCCATCACATCGATATTGTCTTTAATCGCAATGGGGACGCCATCAAGCGGGCCTAATATTTCACCGCGCGCGCGTCTTTCGTCAGACTGTCTTGCTTGTTTAAGCGCGAGATCACCTGTCACTGTTATATAAGCGTTGAGGGTGGGATTATATGCCGTAATCCGGTCGAGATACATTTGTGTGACGTCAACAGATGACACACCACCGTTGCTGAGAAGAGCGCTTAATGCGCACACACCCGCTATGACTGGATCTTGCATAGAATGAGGTTACGGCTTTCGATGGCTTAAGTCTATGATGTCTACGCTGTGGAGCGGGCAGACTTTGCCATTCTCACAAGGCTCTCGCTTGTCTAGGTCTTACATCCAACATCAAGGAGAGATCATTGGGAGACACTCTGGTTCAAAAAGTCATGGCGCGCGCAGCGGGGCAGGATCATGTCGCGCCCGGCGAGATCATCACGTGTCAGGTGGACTTGGTGATGGCGCATGACTCTAGCGGTCCGCGGCGCTGGGGCCCGCGCCTCAAAGAGCTTGGCGTTGGTGTGTGGGACGCGGACAAAATTGTCATTATGACCGATCACTTTGTTCCGGCTGCCGATCCAGAAAGCGCCGCGATTCTCAAAATCACCCGCGATTTTGTTGCCGAACAGGGGATCAAGCGCTTTCACGATATGGAAGGCATTTGTCATGTGGTATTGCCGGAATATGGCTATCTCAAGCCCGGTATGTTCGTGGCGGGGGCGGATTCCCATTCCCCCACCGGCGGAGCCTTTGGCTGTTACATGGCGGGCTTTGGCGCGATGGATATGACGGCGGTGGTTGCGACCGGGGAAACTTGGGTGACAGTGCCGGACACCATTCGTGTGAATTGGGATGGTGTGTTTGGCACAGGCGTGGCGGCGAAAGACATTATGCTCTTTCTTTGTGCAACACTGGGCATGGGAAACAATTTCAAAGTTATTGAATATGGCGGCAGCACGGTCCGCGCCATGCCGATGGAAGAACGCATGGTGCTCTCGAATATGGCGGCGGAACTGGGTGCTGAGTCTGGCATGATCGAACCGGATGAGATAACGCTTTCGCATATTCGCGCTGCTGGGGCAGACGTGAGTGATGATGCCCTCGCGTGGCAAAGCGATGCGGATGCATCTTACGAAGCGGTGCATCATTTTGATGCATCTGACTTGGTGCCCTATGTGGCCGCGCCACACAGTCCAGCAAACGCTGCGCCGATTGACGATCATCAGGGAACGGATATTCATCAAGCCTATATAGGGGCATGTGTCGGCGCCAAGCTCGAAGACTTGCACATGGCCGCACGGGTGCTCAAAGGGAAGAAAGTCTCTAAGGGCACGCGCCTCATGGTGGCGCCTGCATCGACAAAAGTCACTGCGGCCGCCGCTGCCGATGGCACGTTGCAAACCTTGACGGAAGCGGGCGCCATGCTCCTCTCTACCGGGTGCGGCGCGTGTGCGGGTTTGGGGTCAGGACTTTTATCCGAAGGCGAAACCTGCATTTCCACCACCAACCGCAATTTCAAAGGCCGCATGGGCCATAGTGATAGTTATGTTTATCTCGCCTCGCCTTACACAGTGGCGGCATCGGCCATCGAAGGGCGCATTGCCGACCCAAGGCATTACTTGGGGGGCACATGATGGCGGGGCGTGTGTGGAAATTCGGCGATGGTGTGGATACGGACATTATTGCGCCGGGCGTGTGGCTCAAGTTTCCTGTCGAAGAGATGGCCAAGCATTGTATGGAAGCCCTTGATCCTGAATTTGCATCAAATGTAAGGCCAGGCGATGTTGTTGTGGCCGGAGAAAACTTTGCCATTGGCTCGGCGCGCGAACAATCTGGGCTTTGTTTGAAACATCTCGGCGTGAGCGCCGTGGTTGCCAAAAGCTTTTCGCGGATTTTTTACCGCAATGCGTTCAATATGGGGCTTCCTGTGGTCATGCTGCCCGAGACGGATGATATCAGTGCGGGTGATGAACTCGACGTCGATTGGATGGCGGGTGTGGTGCGTAATGTGACGACCGGCAAAGACTATAGCGTTCCTAAAGTGCCCGAGCATTTGATCGCTATTGTGCAAGACGGCGGTCTCATGCTGCATTTGAAAAAGAAGTTGGGGAAAGCCTAATTTTTTATTTGTCATACCGCGACTTGATCGCGGTATCCATAATAACAATTGTACTATAGTTTGATAACTCAATGGATCTCGTGGTCAAGCCACGGG
>JANQLI010000300.1 GCA_028280675.1 Alphaproteobacteria bacterium | reverse complement strand
TGTCAAAAGGCGCGGCCAGTTCCGACACCAGCCGGTCCTCTCCATCCAGCATGGTGAGGATGTCCCGCCTCACGGGATCGGACAGCGCCGCAAAAACGGCGTTCAGGTTTTTGCTCTTGTCTGCGTCATCCATCGCTATACTCAACCAATAAGTTGATATTCAACTATATGGTTGAGTATGAGTCAAGAGACTTTTGAGTGTGGAATCACCTTGCGATACAGATGCCATGTGCTGTGCCCAAGAATGGGCATGACAAACGCCAGTCCAAAGAACAGCGGGATCGAGCCGATAATCAACGCAACCACAATGATCATGCCCCAAACGGCCATGGTCACCGGATTGGCCACCACCGCACGGAACGATGTGTGTACGGCACGCCGTGTGCTGACATGCTGATCCAAGATCATCGGGAAGGAAATGACAATCGTGCAAAACACACCCAGCGCAAAGAGGAAGCCGACACCGCTGCCTATCACGATCAAGCGCCAGCCTTCAGGTGTGCTGATGATTTGATTGATAAAACCGGAGAGCGATGTTGCTGTGTCATAGCCATAGATCCCGTCATAAATGAGTTCCGCTGCTAACAACCAGCAAAAGAACACGCCAACGAGGGCGAGGCCCAAACGTTCCACGGCGCCAATGCCAGGATTTTTGCGCACATCAAAAGCCTGTTTCCAAGACACCTCTTCATGTTGTTCGCGCAACCGGCTCAGCTCATATAATCCCAACGCCGCCAGCGGGGCGATCAGGGCAAATCCACTGGTGAGTGGAAAAAGCATTTGCAGAATATCGTACCCGGCTGTGAGGCGGATCGCGAAGAGACCGACAATCGGATAGATCAGGGCCACCATCACAACATGGGTTGGCCATTCTTTGAAATCATCGACGCCTTTGCGCAAAACGTCCTTCAGATCGTCAACGGTAATGGTGTTGATCGGAATATCTTGCGTTTGGGTGTCGTCATGGAGTGGTGTTGTTACTGCCATAGTCATGCCTCCTTAAACGTGGGTGTTCAGGATCGCGAGGCGTCTATGACCTTTATGCAGTGCTGTCGGCCATAAAGCTCACGACATGCATAAGACCGTCATTATACGGCAAAAACCCCTGCTTGTCTTGTGGACATACAGGGGTTCAGAATATCTCTATGGTGTTGGGATTTAAGGCAAATTTGCCTCAATTGCGGTGATCACTTCATCGTCATCCGGTTTGGTCGTGCTGGCGATCGATTTCACCAATGTGCCATCCGGGGCGACGAGATATTTGTGAAAGTTCCATTTTGGTGTGGCGTCATCGCCAAGTTCTTCTGCGGCCCATTGGTAAAACGGGTGCGCGTCATCGCCTTTGACGACATTTTTTGAGGTCAAAGGGAAGTCCACGTTGAAGTTCACTTCGCAGAACTCTTTGATGTCCGCTTCCGCTTTGGGCTCTTGTGCGCCAAAGTCATTGCTCGGCACGCCAAGAACCACAAGGCCTTGTTCGCGGTATTCATTCCAAAGGGATTGCAACCCTTCATATTGCGGAGTGAGACCACAGAAGGATGCTGTGTTCACAACCAAAACGGCTTTGCCTTCAAAGGTGCTCATGGGAAGGGGCTCGCCATCGATAGAGGTAAAGTCGAAGTCATGTGCATTGGTGGCCATCGCTGTGCCTCCTGTCAGTGTGAGGACGAAGATAACGGATGCGAGACTCGCAGGTTTATGTAACATCTTTATGATTCCTCTCAAAATTTGCTTTCTATACGCTGTATTTACTCGGCTGGTTCAGCCATCACCTGCACTTTTCGCCGTGTCTGGGTGGCTTGCGCATGCTGGTCTTGCCACGTAGACCGGTGATTGGTCAGTGCGACCTGCACGGCGGTCACTTTATATTCGGGGCAGTTTGTCGCCCAGTCCGATAATTCCGTGGTGATCACATTTGTTCCCGATTCCGGAATGTGAAATGTAGTGTAAACAACGCCGGGCTGCATGCGTTCTGAAATCTGCGCGCGCAATGTGGTTTCCCCTTTGCGGCTGGCAATGGCCACCATATCGCCCTCAGAAATCCCGCGCAGCTCTGCGTCATGCGGATGAATTTCCAGCACGTCTTCATGCATCCATTCCACATTGGCGGTGCGGCGCGTTTGCGCCCCGACATTATATTGCGCGAGGATGCGTCCCGTGGTGAGGATGAGCGGGAATTTGCGATTGGTTTTTTCTTCCGTTGGGACAAACTCGGTGGTGATGAACCGTCCTTTGCC
>JANQLI010000181.1 GCA_028280675.1 Alphaproteobacteria bacterium | reverse complement strand
CCCGAGCAATTACGGCGACGGTTTCCGCGGGCGCGTCACCATGACCGAAGCGCTGCAGCATTCGATCAACACCGTTGCGGTGCGCGTCAATCAAGAGGTGGGCGGCGAGAATGTTGTCGCAACAGCGCATGACATGGGGATTGACTCCCCGCTTGTCGCAAACCGGTCTCTTCCTCTGGGGACGGAAGAAGTGAACTTGCTTGAACTCACGTCTGCTTATATTCCGTTCGCCACACGCGGCTTTGCGGCCCCCGCCTATGCGGTGACCAAAGTCACCACCTCCAAAGATACGGTTCTCTGGGAGCGGGATGACATCGAAACCGTGCGCGTGATTTCGCCAGACCTCGCCAAAGACATGACCCACATGATGCATCAAGTGATGATCTCCGGCACAGGCCGCCGCGCGCATCTCGGCAACCGCCCCGCCGCAGGTAAAACAGGCACCAGTCAGGAATGGCGGGATGCGTGGTTCATGGGCTATACGGGCGATCTGATTACCGGCGTCTGGGTGGGCAATGATGACAGCTCGCCCATGCAGCGCGTGACGGGCGGCGGTGTACCCGCGGAAATTTGGCAACGCTTTATGAGCGATGCACATCAAGGCTGGGCGATGACCGCCCTCCCCGGCACCTACCCCGCACGCAATGATCGTCAAGATGGCGATATGCGCCGCTTGCTCAGCGAGCTCTCCCGCGATTTTGGCAAGATTGCAGGAAACAGATCCTCTTCCTCCTCATCATCCTCATCCGGAAGAAGCCGCAAGCCATCCTGGTGGCCGTTTTAAGGACATCTGCATGGCCCCGCCTCTTCTGACCTTGCAAGATATTGTCCTGACCTTCGGGGGTGCGCCGTTGATTGACGGGGCGAGCCTGTCTATTTCGAAAGGCGAGCGCGCCTGCCTGGTCGGACGCAATGGCGCAGGAAAATCGACGCTGCTAAAGATGGTGGCAGGATTGGTGGAGCCAGATTCCGGCACACGTTTTGTGCAGCCCGGCACGACGGTAGCCTATCTCGCGCAAGAGCCTAATCTCAGCGCATTTCAAACATTACGCGCCTATGTGGCCGAAGGACTTCCGGCCGAGACACCGGACGCCATGCATCGTGTCGAAACGCTTCTTGATGAGGTGCACCTATCGCCAGAGCAGACCCCCGCCACACTGTCCGGCGGGGAAGCGCGCCGCGCCGCCATTGCGCAAGCCCTTGTCAGCGCGCCGGATATTTTACTTCTTGATGAGCCGACCAACCATCTTGATCTCGTCACCATTGAATGGCTGGAAGGGAAACTCACATCCTTTCGCGGCGCATTTGTCACCATCAGCCATGACCGAGCGTTTCTGTATCATATGACCAACACCTGCCTGTGGCTGGATCGCGGTATGATCCGCGCCCTCAACAAAGGCTTCACACACTTTGATGACTGGTCAGACGAGGTATTGCGTAAAGAAGAGGAAGACCAGCATAAACTGAAACGTAAAATCGTTCGCGAAGAACGCTGGCTCAATCGCGGTGTCACGGCGCGCCGCAAACGCAACATGGGGCGTCTCCGCCGCTTGCAAGATCTGCGCGCGCAACGCCGCACGTATTTGCGCCACACAGGACAAGCAAAACTCGGCATTGAAAGCGGCCAGACCTCGGGCAAGCTTGTCATCGAAGCAAAGGACATTGCAAAACATTACGGCGACACCGCGATCATCACGTCTTTTTCAACCCGCATTCTGCGCGGCGACCGGGTTGGGATTATTGGCAAGAATGGCGCAGGCAAATCAACCTTGCTGAAAATGCTCACCGGCGATCTTGCGCCGGATCACGGCAGCGTCAAGCGTGGCACCAATCTTGATGTCGCTTACTTAGACCAAAACCGCACGCCGTTGAATGACGAAGACACACTGTGGGAGACACTGTGCCCAAAAGGCGGCGATCAAGTTATGGTCCGCGGCACACCGAAACATGTGGTCACATATTTGAAGGACTTTCTTTTTGACGAACGCCAAGCCCGCCAGCCTGTCAGCGCGTTATCGGGCGGCGAACGCAACCGCCTTTTGCTGGCGATGACGCTGGCCAAGCCGTGCAACCTCTTGATCCTTGATGAGCCGACCAATGATCTTGATATGGATACGTTGGATGTCTTACTTGAAACACTTGATGGGTTTGATGGCACCTTGCTGCTGGTAAGCCATGACCGGGATTTCCTCGATCGTCTTGTCACCTCAACCATTGTTTTCGAAGGGGATGGACAGGTCTCGGAATATCCTGGCGGCTACAGCGATTATCTCACGCAGCGCGACACATCGCATGATTCCGTGGAATTCGAAAAACCCAATGCGCCAACGCCCCGTGCTGCAAAACCAAAGGCCAAAACAAAACTGAGCTACAAAGAACAACGGGCCTATGATCGCTTATCCAAGCGCCTGCCTGAACTTGAGCAAGAGATTCAGACTTTAGAAGAGATTTTAGCGGATCATAGTCTCTTTACGCGCGATCCGGAGACCTTCAACACCCACGCTAAGCGCCTTGAAGCCGCCAAAATTGAATTAGACACTGCCGAACAAGAGTGGTTAGAAATTGCATTGTTAAAAGACGAGTTAGCCAGCACATGACAACACACCATCATATCCTGCGGCCTCTCACCATCACCGGTGTCTTGCTGCTGGCCTCACCCGCATTGGGCCAAGATTTGCCGATTCCTTACACAGAGGAAGACCGCTTCGCCTTTGATTTTCCCGTCGCATGCACCGTGGGCAAAGACTGCATCGTGCAAAACTACGTTGATGTCGATCCCTCACGGCGGTTCCGGGATTATAATTGCAAAGGCCTGACCTATGACGGTCATCGCGGCACAGACATTCGCATTCCAAGCTTAAGCGACATGCGCAAGGGCATTGACGTGTTGGCTGTTGCGGACGGCCGGGTGACGGCGATCCGCGCTGATCAAGAGGATGGCGCATATCGCAATGGCGCCAACGTCTCGGACAAGCCCTGCGGCAACGCCATTATCGTCCAGCATGAAAACGGCTATGTGACGCAATATTGTCACTTGAAAAAAGACTCCCTCCGTGTGGTCCGCCGCCAGCAAGTCGCAGCCGGTCAGAAGATAGCTGAAGTGGGCATGTCCGGCGAAGCCACGTTCCCACACTTACACTTCGAAGTGCGCAAAAACGAGAATGCCGTCGATCCCTATACAGGTCTCCGCGCATCGGAAGGCTGTGATGTTGTCCGTGAACCTCTGTGGAAAATCGTCGCACTGCCGCAAACCGAATATGTGCGCGCAAACGTTTTAAATAGCGGCATCACCACAGAGACGCCGACCGCCGCTGGAATCGAAGAGGGTCTTTACGCGGGCAAGGTCCCCGCACCTGAGTCAACGCGCATCAATATTTATGTGCGCACCGTCGGATTGCGCAACGGCGATATTGAAGAGATCACACTGCTTGGCCCAGATGGGACTGCGCTTGCGCAAAAACAAGCGCGCTATGACGGCAGCACACAGAACGACAACCTTTTTATTTTGGGCGCGCCAATCCCTGGCGAGACCTGGCAGGTTGGGGCCTATGAAGCGATATACACCATGGTGCGTTATGGCACGCCGCTCGTGGATGAACGCATCCGTGTGAACATTCCGTTCGATTATACGTCTCCAACAAACAACGCCGTGATGTCCGAAGATCAAGACGACCCCGACCCAACGGACAGTACGGATGGCTTTTATATTCCCCCGCCGCCCACATTCGATAAAACGTTGCCGTCTTCCAACCGGGAGCAATGACATTAACCTCTCCTTTTATTGTTCTGTTCATCTGTCTATGAATGTGTAGAATCATCGCATGCATGACTGTCGTTGCGAGGAGAGACCGGATTGTTACAGTTGAGCCGCCACATCGCCATGAAAATCACCAGGAGCCTGTCCCTTGGGCTGATGATAGCGATTCTCATCTTGAGTCCGCTGCACCGGACCTTACAGGCGGAAACATTCTTTGCGTATAACAGCGGTCGTGACTATCTCGATATGCGCGAAGACTACCGCGATATATATGTTCAAGGTCTGCTCGACCAATGGTCCTTGCTCATGGCGATTTATGACGATTATGACACCGTGATTTGGCTGGAAGACTGCGCCATGGCCATGCGCAGTGATCAAGTCGCTGAAATGTTCACCGACTGGCTGGAATGGCATCAAGAAGACCTTGACCTGACCGCACCGGAACTTTTCGTCGCAGCCCTCCTTGAAATCTGCGAGGAAGATTTATAAGACCGCCCGCATTCGGATACGCCGTCGATGAAACTCAAACTCAAACGCATTGCGATCGACACATATAAAGACAATGTCGCTTTACTGTCACGATCCTGCACGCCTTATCACGCGGAAGCCTTTCAAGCGCTGAAAAAGATTCAAATCGCCAATGAGTCAAAACAGCTTTACGCCACCTTAATGATCACCGATGAAGACACGCTGGTCGGCGCCGACGAATTGGGGCTTAGCGAACAAGCCTTTGATCATTTTGGCCTTCCGGAAGGGACACATGTCACGATCAGCCAAGCGCCGCCGCCCACAAGCATACATGCCGTGCGCGCCAAAATGCAGGGACATGCTCTGACACCGGAACATATTGACAGCATCATTCATGACATTGTGTCGCGGCGCTATTCCGAAATGGAAATTGCGGCCTTTCTTGTCGCCGCCGCAAGTTCATTGTCTGCAGATGAAGTGCTGCATCTGACCAAAGCCATGGCGGACGCAGGCAACCGCCTGACATGGGAGTCACCTTTGGTGGTGGACAAACATTGCATCGGCGGCATTCCCGGCAATCGCACCTCGATGATCGTTGTGCCGATCGTTGCCGCCCATGGTCTTGCGATCCCGAAAACATCGTCACGGGCGATCACCTCACCGGCGGGCACCGCCGACACGATGGAGGTGTTGGCCCGTGTTGATCTCTCGATAGAACACATTCAGAGCATGGTGGATGCGCATCACGGATGCCTTGCCTGGGGCGGGCATGTGAACCTCTCGCCTGCGGATGATATGATGATCGCTATCGAACGCCCACTCGGGATTGATACGCGCGAGCAAATGGTGGCGTCGATCCTGTCCAAAAAAGTATCCGCAGGATCAACCCATTTGCTGATCGATATTCCCGTTGGCCCAACGGCAAAGATACGCAGCCAAGAAGATGCGGTGCGCTTGAAAAAACTTTTTGAATTCGTGGCTGACCGGATTGGTCTTTTTGTGCAACCGATCTTTACAGACGGCACACAACCTATCGGCCGCGGCATCGGACCCGTCCTTGAAGCCCGCGATGTTATACAGGTGTTACGGAACGATCCGGACGCGCCGCAAGACTTACGCGAAAAATCGCTCCTCCTGGCCGGCCATATTATCGATTTCGACCCCGCCCTTCGCGGCGGACAAGGACACACCCGCGCGGAAGAGCTGCTGACCTCCGGCCAAGCGCTCGAAAAAATGGAACAAATGATCGACGCGCAAGGCCGTCAAGAGGAAGAGCAAGCGCTCGGTCACTTGGTGTTGAAAGTTCCCGCGCCGAAAAAAGGCGTTGTCACAGCTATCGATAATTATCGCCTCTCGCGCATTGCTAGCCTTGCAGGCGCACCGATGGACAAAGGCGCTGGGATCGACCTCTTGAAAAAAGTCGGCGATTCTGTCCGCTTTAACGAACCGCTTTATCATATTTACGCCTGCAATGAAGCTGACTTTGGATTTGCCGCCACGCTTGCAGGGGAAGACACAGGGTACACACTTGGCGGTTAGCGCCGCCTGTTCTGCGCAAACTTTATAAATGACATCTGACACATTTTGTCATTAAGACCTATTTAAGTTTGGATCGACATGAGGGCCCCTGAAAGACATCAGAGTCAAAGGTCGAACAATGAACACCGCTGCAAAACCCACGATTGTTGTTATCAATGGCACGGCCGATGAAGGATACTGGGCCGTTAAATATCTTATGCAAACGGGTCGTTTTCACGTGCGCACCACCGTGCGACGCATGACAAGCAACAAAGTGCAGCGCCTTCAAAAGCTCAAAGTGAATGGCGAGACATGCGAAATTGTGCAAGCCGCCACATCAGATAAAGCAGCTTTAATCAAAGCGTTTGAGGGCGCGCGCGGGATCTACGGCACAAGCGTTTACAACATTCATGCGAAAGTTTACCGGTCTGCAAATCCAGAAGAAATGGCACAATGTCACGCATTGATTGAAGCGGCGAAAACATGTGACACGCTTGACACATTTGTTTGGCAAACGATGACCCGCTTTGATGTCGCGCCCAAAGATCTCGGCCTTGAAGCGCCGATTCATTTCCGCACGAAATGGCTCTATGAAGACATCATTAAAGATGCCGGACTGCCATGGATCTTTTTGCGGCAACCCGCCTATATGCGGCAAATGGCGTTTGGCATGCAGTATAAGAACCGCCTTGTCTATCCCTATCAACCGGATTCGCGGCTGCCTTATGTGGCCGAAGAAGATCTCGGAAAAATTGTTGCCGCGATTTTCTCCGACCCCACTCCGCATATGCACACAAGCATCAATGCGGTTTCGGAGATTGTCACGCCTGTGGAGATGGCGCAGCGGGCACACACACTCAATCGCAACTTTAAAAAAACATACCGTGTGGCCACGTGGCTTGAAAACGCAATCTTTGAAAAGCTGATTGTGGGGTTGAATCCCTCCTACACCTATCCGCTTTGGATCAACCGCAACATTATGGCTGGAAATTATTTCAACATGCAGCAAGAAGACAAAGAATTTTGCGCAGCGTTGATCGCTCCCTTAGAGCTCAATAAAATTGAGTCGTGGATGGAAGAGCATTTCAAAGAGAAAAAATGGATGGGATGATTGCTACCCACGGACGATAGGAAGTCGAGTCCGGTCTTGGCAAATGAATATTAAAAGTCACCGCCCCTTACTTACGCAAGAGGCGGTTCGTTAGTGAGAATAACCTCTCATTTTATTCAGCAAGCTGCAGATTTTCCGCAGAGGATTTGCCATTCTTCCCAGGCGTCAATTCATAAGACACGCGTTGGCCTTCTTGCAGTGAGCTTAGGCCCGCTTTTTCAACAGCAGAAATATGTACGAATGCATCTTTGCCGCCATCTTCTGGTTCAATAAAGCCGTAGCCTTTTGATTGATTAAAAAATTTCACGGTTCCCGTGGTCATGAGTCATATCCTTTCATAGGAGTGGGTCCGCTTGCTACACCGTGCAACAAGAGGAGTCTTCGCGCTCACACTGTAAGGAGATAGCTAAGTTTACGGCGTACCGGCTCAGGTAACCAAAACAAATGTAAAACGTCTTGTGTGTGTTTATAGCATTACCTTGAGAAGTCAAGGACACTAGCGAAGCGGCGCCCAAGAGCCGCTTGACCGGCGGCATACCGTTTCCCCAACCGTGTCGCTGCGGCCATTACGCAACGTGATGGTATGGCTGTAAGAGCGGCAGTAATTTGGTTTGACCGTCGGCCCGCCCATCAACATCGCATCGCTGGACCCGGTTTGACTGATCAGATCGCCATAGATATAGCCGAGCACTTTCTCGCCTTGGCCGATCAAATACCAATTCGAGGAGTTATGCCGGCCAAGCGCCGTAACCTTTGTCCCCTTTCCCAATGTGTTTAACCGGCGTTCGGATGTGGATGGGCCCAAACGAATATTCGCATTGCGATTGAGTTGGTAAACGCCCAATGCGGTCTCAAGGGGGACGGTGGTCGCAATGCCCGCTGGCGCCGCATACATCAAACCGTCATCGTTGAGACCTGCTACAAGAGCCGACCCTGGTTTCACGGCGCCCTCATTCCCGGTCAGGGGAT
>JANQLI010000178.1 GCA_028280675.1 Alphaproteobacteria bacterium | reverse complement strand
CTTCTGATTGCCGATCTTCTCACCATTCTTTTCGTGCTGGTTGGCGCCTTTTTCGTCTTTGCAGGCGCGGTCGGCATTTACCGCTTACCTGACTTCTTTGCGCGGCTGCATGCCGCTGGGGTCACCGATACGCTGGGGGCCGAGCTTGTGATCATCGGCCTGATCTTCCAAGCGGGCTTTTCCCTGATTACAGTGAAGCTTTTATTGATCTCGCTTTTTCTCTTCTTCACCTCGCCGACCGCGACGCACGCTATCGCCAATGCGGCGCGGGTTGCAGGCCTGAAACCTTTCCTCAGCGATATGCCGGAAAGTGAACGGGAAGATGAACCTCCCCTCAAAGATGGAGAGGCGTAATGGATCTCGGCACCAGCATCGATATTGTGCTTCTCGCCTTCTTGTTGATCTGCGCTGTGGCGATTGTGTTCATCCGCGATCTTTTTTCCGTGGTGATGGTGGCGGGGGCCTATTCGCTGCTTTCGGCGATGTTCTTTGTCAATTTGGACGCAGTGGATGTGGCGTTTACCGAAGCGGCGGTGGGAGCGGGGATCTCCACCGTGCTCATGCTTGGCGGTCTCATGTTGACCTCGCGGCGGGAAAAGAAACCGAAAGGGCGGCAACCCATCTTTCCGCTGTTAGTTGTGCTCAGCACCGGCGCGGCGTTGGTCTATGCGACCTTCGATATGCCTGACTTTGGCGATCCGAACTCACCCGCCAATTCTTATGTCGGCATTGACTATATTGAAGCGACCGAAAAACAGATTGATGTGCCGAATATCGTCACAGCGGTGCTCGCCTCATACCGCGGCTATGACACGCTCGGGGAGACGGTCGTTGTTTTCACCGCTGGTTTGGGAGTGATGGTGCTTTTGGGCATAGGCTTTGCGGGCGGTGCGCCTGCCTCACGCAAAGAGGAGGATGACGCATGAGCCAACATCATCTGATCTTGCGCATCATCTCGAAAATCTTGATTCCGCCGATCTTGCTTTATGCTTTTTATGTGCAATTCCACGGCGACTTTGGCCCTGGCGGCGGTTTCCAGGCGGGGGTGATTTTTGCGGTCGGCATTATTCTATATGCCTTGGTGTTTGGTCTTGAGGGGGCGCAAAAAGTCGCGCCGCCCTCTGTGGTGCAGGTGTTCATGGCCTTTGGCGTTTTGCTTTATGCGGGCGTGGGTGTGGCGACCTTATTGCTCGGCGGCAATTTCCTGAGCTATGACGTGTTGCATCCCGATCTTGCGCATCATTCGGGGCAACATTACGGCATTTTGGCCGTGGAATTAGGGGTCGGCATCACGGTGGCGTCGGTGATGATCAGCCTGTTTTATTCTTTCGCTGGCCGTAATGCCGAAATCGATGATGAGGACTGGTGATGACAACAGACTTTATCATCGGCCATTACAATTACTGGGTCATCATCGTGCTGATGATGCTCGGTCTCTATGTGGTGATGAGCCGCGGCAACTTGATTAAAAAAATCGTCGGTCTGAATATTTTTCAGACCTCGGTTTTTCTTCTCTATATCACCATTGGAAAAGTCACCGGCGGAACCGCTCCCATTATCTGGGAAGGACGGGAAGATGTTGTCTACTCGAATCCTTTACCGCATGTGCTGATCCTCACCGCGATTGTGGTTGGCGTGGCGACAACGGCGGTTGGCCTTGCCATCACCGTGCGTGTGCGCGAAGCCTATGGCACCATCGAAGAGGATGAAATTTTGGCGCAAGACCATGAGGCCGAAGTGACTGAGGGTGCCAGCGCATAATGTTTGACGCCATTCTCCCGCATCTTCCCATTTTGCAAGTGATTGTGCCGCTGATTGCGGCGCCGCTCGCCATGATGATCTGGCGGCCCAATGCGGCATGGGGATTTACCCTTGTGGTCACCTGGGCGACCTTTGGCCTTGCTATCCTGCTTTTGCAGCAAGTCTTGGCGCAGGGGGTGATTATCTATGAGCTTGGCGATTGGCCATCGCCCTTTGGCATTGTTTATCAAGTCGATGCGGTCAACGCCTTTGTGGTGTTGATCATTTCCAGTATTGCGGCATTGGTCACCACTTATGCCCGCGAGGGAATCTTGAAAGAGATTCAAGGGCGCAACCAAACGCTGTTCTATGCCGTGTTTTTGCTGTGTGTGAGTGGCCTGTTAGGGGTCACGATCACAGGCGATGCGTTCAACGTGTTTGTCTTCCTTGAGATTTCATCGCTTTCGACGTACGTCATGGTGGCGCTTGGCGCGCAGCGCGATAAACGGGCGCTGTCATCCTCGATTTCCTACCTTATTATGGGAACGATCGGGGCCACCTTCTTCGTCATCGGCATCGGTCTTCTTTATATGGCGACAGGCACGCTGAATATGGCGGACTTGGCCGACCGCATTTCCAATCTCGGTGACAGCCGGATGGTGCGCGCCGCCTTTGCCTTTATTGTTGTCGGGCTGGGACTGAAACTGGCGGTGTTCCCGCTGCATCTGTGGTTGCCGAATGCGTACACTTATGCGCCATCACCGGTGACGGCGTTTCTGGCCGCTACATCAACCAAAGTCGCCGTCTATACATTGATGCGCTTCATCTTCACGGTTTTCGGCACGCGCTTCGCCTTCCAAGAAGCGACGTTGATGTATCTTTTCATGCCGCTTGCGCTTGTCGGGATGTTTATCCCATCCCTGGTGGCGCTCTACCAAGTCAACATCAAACGCATGCTGGCTTATTCGTCGGTGGCGCAAATTGGCTACATGCTGCTCGGGATTTCCCTTGCGTCCGTACTCAGTGTGAGCGCCGCCACGGTGCATCTCTTTAACCATGCGCTGATGAAAGCGGCGCTTTTTATGGCGCTCGGCGCGGTTGTCTATCGGCTTGGCAATGCCAGCATTCACACGCTGCAAGGACTCGGCAAACAAATGCCGTGGACCATGGCGGCTTTTGTCGGTGGCGGTTTAAGTCTGATTGGTGTGCCGCTGACTGTTGGCTTTGTCAGCAAATGGTTGCTGATCCAATCGGCGTTTGAAGCGGATATGTGGTGGCTGGCGCTTTTGATTGTCCTCAGCTCGCTGATTGCCGTCCTTTATGTCTGGCGGGTGATTGAGCAAGCCTATTTGCAACCCATCCCGGAAGGGCGCGCGGTTAAGGAAGCGCCTCTCTCGCTCCTCATCCCGATGTGGGTCTTGGTGCTTGCGAATTTTTATTTCGGCATTGACGCCAGCCTGACAACGCGCGTTGCAACACAAGCAGCAGAAGGCTTGCTTGGGATGGGAGGCGCGCCATGATCGTTCACCTTCCTGGCATGGCGTTGATCGCGTCTTTGATTTTGCCATTGATTGGCGCATTCGGGATTGCCTTGGCCGATAAGTCACCGAACCGGCGTGAATTTGTCACGCTCTCCACCTCGGTCCTTCTTTTTGGTGTGGTGTTGTATTTGCTTGGCGAAGTGGTCGATGGCGCGCGCCCGGCCGTGACGCTGTGGGATCTGTTGCCGGGTCTCACGCTTGCTTTCAACATTGAGCCTTTGGGGATGCTGTTTGCGGTGGTCGCCAGCGGTCTGTGGATTTTGAATTCCATTTATTCCATTGGCTATATGCGTGGCAATCATGAAACCCATCAAACGCGCTTTTACATTTGCTTTGCGCTGGCGATCTCAAGCGCTCTTGCGATTGCCTTTGCCGCCAATATGTTCACGCTGTTTGTCTTCTATGAAGTGCTGACGCTCTCCACCTATCCTTTGGTGACCCATAAAGGCACCGAGCAAGCGCGCAATGGCGGCCGCGTTTACCTCGGCATTCTCATGTCCACGTCGATCGGCTTCCTCATGACCGGTGTGATCTGGACTTATGCCCTCACAGGCACGCTTGATTTTACGCCGGGTGGGATTTTGGAAGACAAGATCACCGCAGGCATGCTGCCGGTCTTGCTCGCGCTTTATATGTTTGGCATCGGCAAGGCGGCGTTAATGCCGTTCCACCGCTGGCTGCCATCGGCCATGGTGGCGCCGACGCCGGTGAGTGCGCTTTTGCATGCGGTGGCGGTGGTGAAAGCCGGTGTGTTTTCCGTTCTTAAAGTCGTGATTTATATTTTCGGCATTGATCTTTTGAGCAGCACGGGCGCGGCCGAATGGTTGATGTGGCTTGCAGCCGCGACGATTTTGATTGCGTCGCTTGTCGCTATGACCAAAGACAATCTCAAAGCGCGGCTGGCTTATTCCACGATCAGTCAATTGTCTTACGTGACCCTTGGCGCTGCACTGGCGACGTCCATGGGTATTTTGGGCGGTGGCATGCAAATCGCCATGCATGCAGTGGGTAAGATCACACTCTTTATGTGTGCTGGGGCGATTTATGTAGCAACACACAAAACCGAGATCAGCGATATGCAGGGCCTTGGCCGGGTGATGCCGTTCACCTTTGGCGCGTTCTTTATCGGCGCGATGAGCATTATCGGCTTGCCGCCAATGGGCGGGGCGTGGAGTAAGTTTACGCTCATTGTCGCGGCGGCGGAAACCGATCAACTGATTATGATTGGCGTGTTGATGTTATCGTCGCTGTTGAACGTGGCGTATTTGACGCCGCTGGTGATCCGCGGTTTCTTCGTGCCTGCGCCGGGGGCGGCGTTGTCCAGCGCCAAAACAGCAGATGGCGGCATACAAGAGGCGCCAATCTTCTGCGTTATTCCGCCGGTATTGACGGCGCTTGGCTGTATCATTC
>JANQLI010000108.1 GCA_028280675.1 Alphaproteobacteria bacterium | reverse complement strand
TTATTGCGTATAGCAGTCGTCCTTGGGCTGATCACCTCTGTCACGGTGGTCACCGCCTATCTCTCCATCCCACGCATGGCGAAACCGATTGCACAGGCTTTTTCTATAGAGATGGAAGAACGGTTAGGCCGTAATACCCTGAAAACACTCGATCCTTCTTGGCGAACCTGTGAAGGCGAGGGTGAACGCGATATCGAGCAAGTTCGCGCATTGCTAACCGCGCAGCGCGATATTCCCCAGACCTTACGGATTATGATTATGCAGTCTAATGTGATGAATGCATTTGCTTTGCCTGGGGGCTATATCATCCTGACCGATGAGTTGGTGAGGTTTATGGAAAGCCCGGATGAGTTTGCCGGTGTGATCGCCCATGAAATGGGGCATGTGGCGCTGCGTCATCCGCTTGAAGGCATGGTCAGTCAAGCTGGGGTGGTTTTGTTTCTGAACATGATCACTGCAGGCAATGCGACAGATCTTCTGGGCTTAGGCGCAACGGCGGCGATGATTGCTTATACGCGTGATTATGAAGCACAAGCCGATCAATACGCACTCGATCTGATGCAAGATGCCGGTATTAATCCGCAAGCCTATGCCAATCTGTTTCAGCGTTTTGATGCAAAGCAAGCAGAAACATCTGCCGGGACCGATCCGATAGGCATTGCCGATATTTTAAGAACGCACCCCTATTCATCAGAGCGTGCAGCGAAGGCGAATGAGGTTAAAATTGATAAGCCGATTACAGTGCTGTCCGAGGAGGCCTGGCAACGTATTCAATCACTCTGCGAGCCAGAGACCACAGACCGTGTTGATTTACCGGCGGCAACACGGACGACGGAGGATTAGCGCTGCTCTGAAAGCCATGCCTCCGTGCGGGTGATCACGTTTTCACGAATATTCAGATAGAACATATTGAAAGGATCGAGCCGGTAGCGATAGCTCGGCCAGTTGAGCCGTTGAAAGCGTGAGTCATTCGGGTGATCAACATAAAGATGCCCGCCGCGGCATTGCGCGCCCGTGATCTCTGGTTCCGGACTGCTGAGATCTGTTGATGGCAGTGAGGCGACACCGCCTTTATTTTGCGGATTGGGCGCTGGTTGCTCATTCGCCATCCAAGTCAGCGGGTTCACACAGGTAAGTGTGCGATCTGCAACAGATGTCAGGTCGCCGAAGATATTCCATACCTCGTAGCGTTTTTGCTCTTCATTGGCATCATCATCGTAATGCATGGCGTTCCAAGCAATCACGCAACCGGTTTCCTCAGCGCTCTCGCAAACTTTTAATGTGTTCAATGACACATCAAAAAGATCTGTGGGCAGGGGGTAATCCATAATATAGGTGGCGATAAAGCGGTCTTGCAGGTCTTTGCCAACGATATGGTCTTGCAAAAGGCCGATGGCGTGCAACCCGCCTTGGCCGTGCCCAGCGATAATAAAGGGAGCGTTCCCGATGTCTTTGAGAAACTGCTGAAACGCGCGCGAGACATCTTTGTAGGCAAACTTACGCGATTGGACGCCATCATGATTATGAGTGAACATGGAATAGAGTGTGGCCTGGCGATAGCGCGGGGCATACACAGATCCCACAATCTGAAATGGCGAGGCCCAAACCGGCATCGCGATCTCATCAACCATCTTTATGACATTTTGATCGTTACTCGGCGCATTCCAATTGTCGGATTGATAATAGGTGGAGGTGTGCACGAAGAAGGTGCTAACCGCATCCGTCGCGCTTTCTTCTGTATCACCCATGGGACGTTTTGTGACACCCGAAGCCAAGTTCGGACGCGCCGCCCAAGCAGCATCTTGGGTATAATCTGGCGCAGGAGGCGGCTGGGTCGTTTGAAAAGGAACGCGCGGGTTCAGCGTGAAGCGAATGATATTGTCACGAAAGCTATAGGCGGCAAGTCCCAGAAAGAGGATGAACCCGCCTGCGCCAATAAGGACATACTTCAGAATTTTGCGGTTCACGTCACGCACCTAACACACCTAAAATAAAGGCTATTTTGTCCTAATAGCGGTCAACTCGCAATCCTTAGAGGCTATCTTTTTAACGCGTCACCTTTTTGACACGATATGCCCTAACAAAGTCTCTAAGTATATATACCAATAACAGGCCTTCGATCTTTCGAGACGCGAACTTACCGTTCGCTTCCCGGATCAGGTCCGGGACAGGCTCTCAAGATGAAGGCCTGAGAATTAAGCCATTTCCTTCATCCTGAGGAAGGGCGTAGCCCTGTCTCGAAGGATTAGGAAATGGCAGTTCTTGTGAGGCTCAAATGATATGAGGATAATGTGAAGGTTGTTCACGCAACGCACTTTTTCCTGATATAGTAACGCATTAAGTGACCCCCGAATGACAGACCATGAGACCAAAATGAGCGCCGAGACGCCAGAGCCATCCCCCGACCTCTCTGAAGAGCTTCAAAGTGATCCCCAAAAGGATGAGGGCAAAAAGCAGGATGATGGCCCGCATATTTTTCGCTGGCTCAGAAAGAACTTTCTGACTGGTCTGGTCATTGCCGCGCCGATCACGATCACGATCTACATCACCCTATGGTTTATCAACTTTGTTGATGATTGGGTCATCCCTTTTATTCCCGCGAAGTATAACCCAGAAAATTATCTCAGCTTTTCCGTACCTGGTCTTGGCGTGGTGATCACCATTATCAGTTTGATTCTGCTTGGCGCCCTGACGGCCAATCTCTTTGGGCGGACCATCATTGGCTATGGCGAACGCCTTGTGGCCCGCATGCCCATCGTGCGCGTGATCTACCACACACTGAAGCAAATCTTCGAAACGGTGGTCTCTGACAGCACCAAGAATTTTACCGAAGTCGGCCTTATCGAATATCCGCGTAAAGGGCTCTACGCAATTTGCTTTGTCACCACCAGCACAGGTGGGGAAATCCAAGAGTGTGTGGAGGAGGATTTGGTCAGTGTCTTCTTG
>JANQLI010000057.1 GCA_028280675.1 Alphaproteobacteria bacterium | reverse complement strand
AGAACAGCAGCACCTTCACGGTGTTGTGGCGTTCCGGCACCATTTTGATGTCGAGGAACCCTTTGTGGGCAGTTGAGCGGATTGTGTCGTCCAAGTCGAGTTCCGTCTCTGCGCCTTCGCGGGCAAACTTACGTAAACGCCGCATGGCGACTTTAATGTTCCGCGTGCCCAGCTCGACACTGTCGTCGAGGTTTTTGTATTCGCGTTTATCCCAGACTTTCACGGCGCGGCCATGGCGGCCTTTGTCTTGCCCGATGCGCACGCCTTCCGGGTTATAGCCATAAGCCCCAAAAGGCGAAGTGCCGCCCGTGCCGATCCATTTATTACCGCCTTGATGGCGTTCTTTTTGTTCTTCGAGACGTTTTTTGAGTGTCTCCATGAGTTTTTCCCAGCCACCGAGCGCTTCGATCTCCGCTTTTTCTTCTTCGGTGAGAAATTTCTCGGTGAGCTTGCGCAGCCATTCTTCCGGGATGTCGTGTTCTTCGCCTTCGGAGAGATTCTCAAGACCCTTGAAGACGTGGCCAAACACTTTGTCGAACTTATCGAGATTGCGTTCGTCTTTCACCAAGGCCGCCCGGGAGAGATAATAAAAGTCTTCAACCCGATCATCCGTTACGTGTTGATCCATCGCCTCCATCAACATCAAATATTCTTTGAGGGTGACGGGGAGATTCGCGGCTTTCAGTTCTGCAAAGAAGTTCACAAACATGTTTCACTCGAGTCTCGTCTATGAATTTTCTCTTCGTGCTAAGAATGCCAAACGCTCAAACAAATGCACGTCTTGTTCATTCTTCAACAATGCGCCATGCAAGGGCGGGATCAGTTTCTTATTATCGGTCTCGCGTAAGGTGCTAAGGTCAATGTCTTCATTCATCAGTAGTTTCAGCCAATCAAGGAGTTCGGATGTAGAGGGCTTCTTCTTGAGACCTGGAACATCCCGCATGTCATAGAAACGATGCAGCGCATCGCTCACAAGCCGTTCTTTAATGCCCGGATAATGCACATCGATAATGTCGCGCATGGTATCCGCATCTGGGAATTTGATATAATGGAAGAAACAGCGGCGTAGAAAGGCGTCGGGTAATTCTTTCTCGTTATTGGAGGTGATGATCACAATGGGACGTTGTTTAGCAGTGATGGTCTCGCCAGTTTCATAGACAAAGAACTCCATGCGATCGAGTTCTTGTAAAAGGTCATTGGGAAACTCGATATCCGCTTTGTCAATTTCATCAATTAGCAGGATCGGACGGATGTCGCTTTCAAAAGCTTCCCATAATTTCCCGCGGCGAATGTAGTTTTTAATATCTTTGACGCGCTCATCTCCGAGCTGAGAATCCCGCAAGCGCGACACCGCATCATATTCATAAAGGCCTTGCTGCGCTTTGGTGGTCGATTTGACGTGCCATTCCAGGAGGGGGGCGCCCAAGGCATCGGCCACTTCTTTTGCGAGAACGGTTTTTCCAGTGCCCGGTTCCCCTTTGATCAGGAGCGGGCGTTCCAGCGTAATCGCCGCGTTCACAGCAACGCGCAAGTCTTCTGTGGCGACATAATTGTCCGTGCCTTCAAAACGTGTGGTCATACTCAAGTCCTATAATACAAGGTGATTTTGGGCAATCTAGGATGCTTGAGAGGGGCTGGCAAGGAAAAGCCAAGCCAGTTGAAAACCGTAAGGGAAAAGGGGTGGGGACAGGGACAGTCTATAGGCCGCAAAAATTATTGGCGTGTGATGTTGGTTTTATCTGTTGAAAGCGATGTGGACGGTCTCTGTCCCAGCTTAAACCAAGCCGATGAGTGAAAAATTAGCCTTGGAAGAGTGAAAGAATGAGCGACGGACGTTGGTTTGCAATAGCGAGAGCCTGTGTTCCCAACTGTTGTTTAATTTGTAGCGCTTGCAGCCGTGCCGACTCGCGGCCTAAATCCGCATCCACCATGGCGCCGATACCTATATTAAGAGAGTCTTGTAATTTGATTACAAACTCGGAATGTGATTCCAGTTTCGCATTATTTCCACCTAAAACAGCGAGTTCTCTGTGCAGATTGTCCATTGCTGTGTCAATTAACGTGAGCTCGGCTTCCGCATTAAGTGCTGTATCAACGCTACCAAGTGTACCGACAGTGATTGCTGTGAAATCGATATGCTGGATTAGAATAAAGTTATTGGCATCCGGTTCTGATAATACGCGCAAATCATCAACCGAATATGTAGCGGGTGGGACTGGCGGTGTGCGCGGTCCATCAATCAGGTTAAATCCATCAAAGGAAGCGGATGAGATCATAGTGGTGATTTGATTTTTGAGAGCCTGATAGTGTTCATTGTACATTTGCCGTTGTGCGTCAGACACAGATGGATCAAAAGCTGCTGTCGCCTTTGCTTTCATTTCAATCAATAGGTCGGAAATGCCTTCGGCCGCGGCAATCGCGATGTTCACCACGTTCAAACCACGGCTGACACTAAGGGCGACGGCGTCATAAGCGGCAACATCGGCACGCATGCTTTGGGCCACCGAATATACACCTGCGTCATCCATAGCGTCGGCCACTTTATAGCCGGTGCTTACGCGCTTCTGAACGTCGTCCATTTCATTGTTGGACTTCATCAAGTTTTGCAGCGCAATCATCGCCGTGTGATTTGTATTCAGTGTTACCGAAGCCATTTTGCTCTCCTTGGCACTTTCTTTGTGCGTACCCCTCTTTTTTGTGGGGCGACGGTTCTGGGTCAGGCCCTATGTAGCAATGGCCGTGCCAATCTATAACATATTGAAAATATTGTGTTATTAAGGATTCTGCTCGTTCAAAGGGTAATTTCCCCCCGGCATTTTGCGGCCCTGTCAGGCAATCTTTGCCGAGTGTTCGGCTGAAGCGATGTGATGGCAAGTCATAAGTGCGCTTGGAAATGCTTTTACGTAAAATTAGGGATAATGCGGCATGACTATTCGTCTGTAGGCACCATTTTGAGGATTGGTGTGAACACCGACTAAAGGGACATGCTGTGCTGAATTTATCTGCCCCACCTCTGCCCGATGATCGTTCTAAAATATTACCGCCGCTTATGCCTCTTCATGAAGTGTTGCGTATGCGTGTGCGATTAAAACAAAACGACATCTTGTTTCCAGGTCAGCCGTTTACCGAAACAGATTTGGCATGTCTTGCGGATGACCCCGTGCTGAAATTATTACCAGAGTATCAATTTTCACCTTACAGCATGGAGCCAACATCACTGGCTTTTCTCAAACACGTCTTTGAGACCTATAAACCTACAACAGTTGTGGAGCTTGGCTCTGGAATCAGTACGCCTATGCTCTCGCATCATCTCCGCATGTTGAACCCTGATGTAGATGTTAGATATGTCACGATTGATCAAAACCAAGACTTTGCCGATCAAACGCGTGGGATGTTGGAACAAGTGGGCACAGCCGATATGACCGAAATGATCGTTGTGGATACCAAACCCATGGAGATCCATGGCAAAGAGACGGCTTGCTATGATATTGATTCTCAGCAAGTGGCAGATGCGCTGCATGGCCGAAAAGCCGATTTGTTTATTATCGATGGGCCGGTCGGCGGAGGGCCGACGGGCTATCGCGGGGCGCGGTTTGCAACAGTGCCTCTCTTGCGGCCTATTGCGGCGCATGAAGCCTTGTTCTTTTTGGATGATGCCTTGCGTGACACCGAGCTTGAAATTGCAGCTGCTTGGTCCGAGCTTGATTACTTACATATCTTTGGCATTAAAGCCGTTGGGAAGGGTACGCTTGTGGGCTGCTATCTTGACGCGGAAGACACACGCGACGCCGCTTAAATCTTCCCAATCAATCTCAATCGTGATGATGGTGTTCAGGATTGTTCTGAACACCATTTTTTCCACATGGTCCGCAAAGCGCTTTCCAGGTTTTGCGCGAAACGCGCTGCATCGCAAAGCGGTGAGTTAAGGACCTGTGAACGGAGTGTCGCGCGCAGTGTTGCAAGTTCATCAAGGCGGTCCATCCAGGAAACCGCGAAGTCCACATAATCTTGCTTATCACCAACAATCCAGTCCTGTAGCCCAACATTATAAATGTGTGACGCCGCATGACGTGCCGCAAAGGTTTCCCCCGGCATGGTGATGACAGGCACACCCATATAAAGCGCTTCAACCGTGGTCAATCCGCCAGAATAGGGGAAAGGGTCCAGCGCAATGTCTACCTCGCCATATGTGGCAAGGAGTTGGTGATGAGGCGAACTGCCGCGGAGATCGACACGGACCGCGTCAATGCCACTTTCGGTAAAGAATGAGAGATAGCGCTTGCGTGTCTTCTCATCATTTAAGGCTTTGCTTTTGAGAAGTATCCGGCTGTTCGGTACGCGCTTCATGATCTCTGACCAGAGTGCTGCGACCTGCGGGGTGATTTTCGTCATATTGTTGAAGCACCCAAAGGTGATGTAGTCATTGTCGCGCGCTGGAAGGGAGACAACATCTGGGGCATAAAAAGGCGGGTCATAACAGACATAGCCATCGGACATTCGGATAATCTCTTCCGTGTACCATTTGTCTACGCCTTCCGGTGTTTCTTGGGCGTCAGAGAGGAAATAATCCATGGCATCCATACCGGTGGTGTTGATTTGACCGCCGACCCATTTTACCTGCACAGGCGCTGGCTTGCGTGCGAATGTCATCAGGCGAATGCCATCTGAATGCCCTGCCAGATCGACAAAGATATCGATTTTGTCATTGCGGACTTTTTCAGCAAGAGCGTCATCGTTCATCCCGGCGACAATGTCCC
>JANQLI010000324.1 GCA_028280675.1 Alphaproteobacteria bacterium | reverse complement strand
GGACTGGACGCCTTGTGGCAATTGGTTGGCTTTCAGATGGCATGGGCCGGATGCACCGGCCGCGGGCGCGCGTTGGGGGCGGGCGTGGTCAAATTCACCGGTCAAGTCATGCCGCACGCAAAGCTGGTCAGCTATCATATCGACATCCGGCGGATCATCAAAGGCCGTCTCACCATGGGCATCGCCGATGGCAGCATGGAGGTGGACGGGCGTACAATATATACGGCGAAAGATCTGAAAGTTGGTATGTTTACCCCTGAAGAATTAGAAGCTCAAAATACATAGAAGAGGTCAGGAATGCGCCGAGTAGTTGTGACAGGCATGGGAATTGTTTCCTCGATTGGAAACAACACACAGGAAGTCATTGCCTCATTACGTGAGGGCACGTCCGGTATTGAATTCAATTCTACCTATGCGGAGATGGGATTCCGCTCGCATGTTTATGGCTCTGTCACTGCGGATTTGGATTCTCTTGTTGACCGCAAAGCGCGCCGCTTTATGGGCGACGCAGCGGCCTATGCTTATGTTGCGGCCCAGCAAGCCATTCAAGATGCTGGCTTAGATGCAAGCGTTGTTTCCCATGACCGCACTGGTCTTGTGGCGGGGTCTGGCGGGCCGTCCACCAGCAACGTGATGTGGGCCGTGGACACGACGCGCGAAAAAGGGCCGCGCAAAGTCGGACCCTATATGGTGCCGCGCGGCATGACCAGTTCCGTCTCCGCCAACCTTGCGACCCAACTCAAAATTCGCGGGGTGAATTATTCGATCAGTTCGGCTTGCGCGACCAGCGCCCATTGCATTGGCGCCGCGGCCGAACAAATCCAATGGGGCAAACAAGATGTCATGCTGGCAGGGGGCGGCGAAGAGTCCGATTGGACATTGACCGTGATGTTCGACGCCATGGGCGCATTGTCCTCGAAATATAACGACACCCCGCAAAAAGCATCGCGCGCCTATGACGCGGACCGGGATGGCTTTGTCATTTCAGCCGGGGGGGGCATTGTGGTGCTTGAAGAGCTGGAACACGCCAAAGCGCGCGGCGCAAAAATCTATGCCGAACTGGTTGGCTATGGCGCCACATCCGATGGCGCCGATATGGTCGCCCCCTCCGGGGAAGGCGCGGCCCGCTGTATGCAACTCGCCCTTGAAGGTGTGGAGGGCCCGGTTGATTATTTGAACACGCACGGCACCTCGACTCCGGTTGGCGACACGATGGAGCTGCAAGGCATCCGCGATGTGTTTGGCGACAAGGCCCCGCCTTTAAGCTCAACAAAATCCCTCACTGGGCACAGCCAAGGGGCCACCGGCGTGCACGAAGCGATTTATACTTTGTTGATGCTGGACAATGATTTCATTACTGCGTCCGCCAATATCGACACCATGGACCCGGAAGCCGCCGACATGAACATCGTGCAAGAGCGCATCGATAACGCAGGCTTGCGCACGGTGATGACCAACAGCTTTGGCTTTGGCGGCACCAACGCGACGCTGACCTTCCAAAAGCCCACGGCTTAAAAAACGTCTTTATATTTTAACATCTTTTATTTTCTGCGCAGCACGGGCACCCCATAGGGCTTCAGGGCTTTATCGTATGTAACAAGGTCCAACTCTTCAACGCGCGCTTGCGCGACAAGCATACGATCAAACGGATCAGCATGATGGCGCGGGAGTTCGGCGGCGGCGCGCGCATGCGCACCGTTCACCACAAGCTCCGTCATGCCGGACATGGCAATGGCGTTTTCTAACGCGTCAGCATCAAACGGAAATGCATGTTTCGCATGCTTAATCCAAATTTCCCATAGACTGGCAGCGCTGATGAAAAACGTGTTTCCCGGTTTCTCTAAAATGTCGATGGCGGGTTTGGTCAGACGCGGCGAATCCAAAAACCACCACAGCACAACTTGCGTATCGAGCAAAAGGTTCATGCTCATACATCCGGCTCAATAGGGTTGTCGTACCACTCCGCCAATTCTTCGGCGGACATTGGCTCGAACAAGGACTCAACACCTGAGATCTGAGCTGGGTTTTTTATAGCTTTACGCAAGGCACCGCGCCCCTCAAGCCCGCCTTGTTCGGGAAGGGTCGTGAGACGCACCAATGGTTTTCCCGCCTTGGCGAGAATGATCTCTTCCCCCTCAAGCACCTGTTCCACGAGGCGCGAGAGATGGGTCTTGGCTTCATGCATATTAACAATTTTGGTCATATCGCCACCTTACTTAGCTAGACTAAACTTAGTCGACTTAGCTAACTTTGTCAAGGTTGCTTCATTAAACCCTGAAAAACAAAAAAGCGGCCTCGAAAGGCCGCTTTTCTAAGCTTTTATGAGATAAGGAGCACTTTAGTCGTCCTCGTCATTTTTCTCACCTTTGTCTGCATTGGGATCGATTTCCTCGCCGGTTTCCTGATCAACCACTTTCATGGAGAGGCGCACCTTGCCGCGATCATCAAACCCGAGAAGCTTGACCTTCACCTCATCGCCCTCATTAACAATATCGGAGACTTGCTTGACCCGGTGCGGCGCGAGCTGGGAGGTATGCACCAAGCCATCGCGCGGGCCGAAGAAATTCACAAAGGCGCCGAAGTCAACAACCTTCACAACCTTGCCGTCATAAATTTCGCCAACCTCCGGCTCAGCCACAATGGTGTGGATCCATTTGGTTGCGGCTTCAATTTCAGCCGCATTGCTGGAGGCAATTTTGATCGTGCCATCGTCTTCGATGTTGATCTTCGCCCCCGTGGTCTCCACGATCTCACGGATCACCTTGCCGCCTTGGCCAATCACTTCGCGAATTTTATCAACCGGAATGGTCATGGTTTCGATCCGCGGCGCAAACTCGCCCACCTCATCACGGGCTTCTGTGAGCGCTTTAGCCATCTCACCCAAAATATGCAGACGGCCGCCTTTGGCTTGATCAAGCGCGACCTGCATAATTTCTTCGGTGATGCCGGTGATCTTAATATCCATCTGCAATGAGGTGATACCTTGATCCGACCCGGCCACTTTAAAGTCCATATCCCCAAGGTGATCTTCATCGCCAAGGATGTCTGAGAGAACTGCAAAACGGTCCCCTTCTTTAATGAGACCCATGGCAATACCGGCAACAGGGCGCGTCACAGGAACACCTGCATCCATCAAGGCAAGTGATGTGCCGCACACAGTCGCCATGGAAGACGATCCGTTTGACTCAGTAATTTCCGAGACCACACGCATGGTGTAGGGGAACTCTTCTTTGCTTGGCAGCACAGCACGGATCGCACGCCATGCTAATTTCCCATGACCAATTTCACGGCGTCCGGTAAACCCGACACGGCCGACTTCGCCAACAGAGTATGGCGGGAAGTTATAATGCAGCATGAAATGCTCTTTATACGTCCCTTCAAGCGCATCGATGAATTGCTCATCATCGCCTGTACCCAATGTCGCAACCGCAAGGGCTTGCGTTTCACCGCGGGTGAACAAGGCCGTGCCGTGCGCACGTGGCAATACGCCCACTTCCGCAACAATAGGGCGCACCGTTTCAAGGTCACGGCCATCAATGCGCGATTTAGTGTCGAGAATATTGTTGCGCACAATATCGCTCTCTAGCCCTTTGAAAAGGCCGCCGAGAACCTGGGCATCGACAGCCGTTTCATCGTCTCCGCCGAGCTCTTCCATGACACGTTGCTTCACCTCAGACACTTTGTCTTGGCGCGCTTGCTTGACCGGTTCATTATACGCGGCACGGAGATCGTCTTCCGCAATGCTGCGCACTTTATCTTCATGCTCGGAATGATCCGGTGGCACAAAGTCCCATGGCTCATTCGCCGCCGCTTCCGCCAGGTCAATAATGCCATCGATCACAGCTTGCATTTGCTGGTGACCATACATCACAGCGCCCAGCATCACGTCTTCCGAAAGCTCTTGCGCTTCCGATTCCACCATCAACACCGCATCCGTCGTGCCGGCGACAACGAGATCGAGAGCGCTTTCCCCCATCTCATCGATTTGCGGGTTGAGGACATAGGCGCCATCCACATAACCGACGCGGGCGGCCCCAATCGGCCCCATAAAGGGAATGCCCGACAGGGTTAACGCGGCAGAGACCGCGGCCATGGCCACAATATCCGGATCGTTTTCCATGTCATGGCTCAGAACGGTTGCGATAACTTGGGTTTCGTTTTTAAAACCTTTTGGAAAAAGAGGACGAATGGGCCGGTCAATCAGACGCGACACAAGGGTTTCTTTTTCTGTGGGGCGGCCTTCGCGTTTAAAAAAACCGCCAGGAATTTTACCAGCGGCATAGGTCTTCTCTTGATAGTTTACGGTCAGGGGGAAGAAATCCAAACCGGGTTTTGGGTCTTTGGCGGCTGTGACATTTGCCATAACCGTTGTTTCGCCATATGTGGCAATGACAGACGCGCCTGCTTGGCGCGCGATACGGCCTGTTTCGAGTGTCAGCTCGCGATCACCCCAGGTAATGGTCTTCCGATGAATATCAAACATACGTTTTTCCTTAAATCTTTGCAGCAGCCCCATTGCCACTGCACGTATTCTGCGCCTTTAAACTTGTGTACAAACTGCAATGCCGTGATGAGTTAAGACGCCCTACTCACAGGCATAATCAATCATTCATGCGGCCAAATACTTGCGGCATGAATGAAGGGTGTGGTTTTGGTCGACGCGCGTCCAAAGACTTAGCGACGAATACCAAGCCGCTTAATCAAATCTTGATAGCGGGCATCTTCTTTAGCTTTGAGATAATCGAGCAAACGACGACGCTTTGAGACAAGCATCAACAGCCCACGGCGGGAGTGATTGTCTTTTTTGTGCGATTTAAAATGCTCGGTGAGATTGTTGATCCGTTCGGTCAGGATAGCGACTTGAACTTCAGGAGATCCTGTATCGTTGCTTCCTTTAGAATATTCATTGATCAATTCTTGCTTACGTTCAGCAGTAATCGACATCGGTACCTTCTTCCTTCAATGGTAAATTAAAAACACGTGTGGGATGAAACGTCGCCGCTTTCACATCACCGATGGCGATCAAATGCGATCCCATCTCAGCATAAGCGGTGGTCACCCCACCCAAGGCCGCCATTTGCTCCGGCGCCAGGTCTATCGCCCGGCCATGTCGCAAATGTTGAGCATCTATCTCTGTCACGGCCAGGGCCGAGATGTCGTCCAGCGCGGTCACAACAGGGTGCAGATGCTCACAAGACGCGCCGATATAGCCCAACTCCAGGAGATTATCCAGGGGAATCGCACGCGCTGCTGAAAAAGACCCTACCTCGGTGCGGCGCAAGGCGGTGATATGGCCAAATGCCCCACATTTCTGGGCTAAATCACGGCCCAGAGAGCGCACATATGTGCCCTTTCCACAGGTCACATGAAACCGGGCTTCATCTTCAGAGGGCTGATCAATCAATGACAAACTTTCTATATGCACCGTCCGGGCTGCGAGGTCCGGCGCATTCCCCTGGCGCGCGAGATCGTATGACCGCTTCCCATCCACTTTTATCGCCGAAAAGGCCGGTGGTTTTTGAACGATCTCCCCCAGAAAGTCAGGAAGAGCCGCTTCAATCTCCTCTCGTGACGGGCGCACATCACTTGAAGCGCACACAGCGCCTTCCCGGTCATCGGTGGTGGTTGCCGCCCCCCATGTGACGGTGAAGGTGTAGACCTTCCGATCCGCCATCACGTAAAGCACCGATTTGGTGGCCTCGCCAAGCGC
>JANQLI010000321.1 GCA_028280675.1 Alphaproteobacteria bacterium | reverse complement strand
CTCGAAGAAGGCTGGGACAAAGAAGTCTCGCATTTCATTGAGCGCATGATCGATCCGGCGCATGCCAAAGCGGCGGTGTTTCGTTTTGCATTGGATGATTACGGTGCGCGCGCCCGCCGCGTCGAAGCCTGGGTCAGGGCGCGGTGCGCGTTGTTTGCACTTCCTTATGGGGATCAAGGTTTGCTCATCTCGCGGCATCATTATCAAAATGTCGGGGGCTTTGAAGCGGAACCTTTGATGGAAGACGTCAGCATCATTCGCCGTATTGGACGGCGGCGGCTGGTCTTTCTCACCAGCAAAGCCGTGACCAGCGCTGTGCGATATAGACGCGATGGGTATATTAGTCGTCCATTGAGAAACTTCTTTATACTGACGCTGTATTTCTTGCGCGTGCCACCGCGTGTGTTGGTGAAGTTGTATGGGTAACGCCTACCGCCCGCGCCTGGTGATTTTTGTCAAAGCGCCGGAATTGGGCCGGGTCAAAACGCGCCTCGCTAAAGATATTGGTGTCGTTGAAGCAACAAAATGGTATCGCCGCAATTGTGCGAAGGTCATCTGTGATCTGTCCGCTGATGCGCACTGGCAAACGGTTTTGTGCGTCTCACCGGACAGCATGGCCTTCGAGCAAAGCTTCCAAGAGGTCTGGCCGAAAGGAGTTTTGCGTATTCCACAAGGCCAGGGTGATTTAGGCGAGCGGATGGGGCGTGTGTTTCAACGCATGCCGCCAGGGCCGGTGATGATCGTTGGAGGGGATATTCCCGGTATCACGCGGACGCATATTGCAAATGGATTCGCGACGCTCGGCGCCCACGATGCTGTGTTCGGTCCTGCCGCTGATGGCGGCTATTGGCTGGTGGGGCAAAAGCGGATCGCGGCCATGCCTGACATGTTTTCGCACGTACGTTGGTCAACAGAGCATGCTTTGCAAGACACGCTCGCGAATTGTAAAGGGTGTTCCGTTGCGATGCTTGATGAGCTAAGTGATGTGGATGTTGTTAAAGACTTATAGACTCTCTATGTCATCTTCGGACTTGTTCCGAAGATCCACTGATCGAGTCTATATCTCTGGATCCTCGCAACAAGTGCGAGGATGACATAAAGGGTTTAATATTAGTTTCTACCCAAATGCTCTTTCAGGCGCGGCATGATCTCAACGAAATTACACGGCAAATGACGGCTATCGAGTTGTTGCTCCAAAATGCCATCCCAGCCATCTTTGCAAGCGCCAGGGGAGCCCGGCAGGGCAAAGAGGTATGTGCCATTGGCAACGCCTGCGGTGGCGCGCGATTGCACCGTTGATGTGCCAATTTTTTCATAGGAGATGCGATGAAAAATCGCGGAAAAGCCGTCGATCTCTTTTTCATAAACGTGGTGGAAAGCTTCCGGCGTCACATCACGCCCGGTGAGACCAGTGCCGCCGGTTGAGATCACCACATCCACATTGTCATCTGCAATCCAAGCATTAAGTTGCCCGACGATCTTTTCGACATCATCCGTCACAATCTGTCGATCGGCGAGAATGTGCCCCGCTTTTTCCAGGCGCGCGACAAGGGTATTGCCGGATTTATCATCCTCCAATGTCCGCGTATCCGACACGGTCATAATGGCAATACGCACAGGAATAAATGCGCGTGGGCGTACAATTTTGCTCATATTGCTTCTCTCTTTGGCGATGCCCTTTATCCTTCGAGACTCTCGCTACGCTCGTTCCTCAGGATGAAGGGCATCATGGGCGATCATAAACATTTTCTTCATCCTGAGGAGGGACGACGTCCCGTCTCGAAGGGTTAAGAAAATGATTGATGTTTGAGTGCCTTATCTCAACGCCACGCGACCATCACCCGGCTCAATGGATTTGTAAATAGGCCATTTCCCCGCAGCCGCCGCATCCAGGCTAGGAGAATGCTGTCCTAAGCGGTTGCGGTAAATCCAGAAATTGGTCAACACGCCTTCAATAAAACCGCGGGTTTCGCCAGACGGAATGCTTTCGATGAAGAAGAAGGGGTCTTTATCGGATGTCAGTTCTTTGCGCCACTTGCGCAAATTTCCAGGACCGCCGTTATACGCAACAGTGAGCTGGAAAAGGTTGCCCGTGGGGTCAGCCGAGCGCATCAATTGCTCGACATACTTTTGCCCTAAGTTCAAATTGAAACCTGGATCATAAAGCTTGGTGTTCTTGCTGCTGCGAAGCGATTTATCTTTCGCAAGTGAACTGGCTGTGCGCGGCATTAATTGCATAAGGCCGCGTGCCCCTGCCCATGATTTTGCATTTGGATCGAATTTGCTCTCTTTGCGCATGAACGCATAGATAAGGGCGCGGTCCACATGAAAACCATCATCTGGGCGGTAATCCGGCACAGGATAGAGTCCGGTGTCAAAGCCAGGGCCTTTCGCATATTCAGCGATTTGCAATTGCGCCGCAGGAAGGTTCATGACCCGTGCGAGCGCCATGTGATGAATATCGAGTTTTTCATCGACATAGGCATGAATGCGCCGCAATTCTTTTTCTGCATCGCCAGCGCGGCCCAATTGCCACAGAGCAACGGCGCGCTCAATAGCAGGATAATCAAGAAGTTTATTGTAACCCGCTTGCGTGAGGACAGGCGCTTTCCAATCATAGGCATGATCATTGCCAAGTTGCCGATTGGCGAGCACACCATAAAAGGTGAATGGGGCATTGGCCGCAATCTCAAGATAGCGCGATACTTTTTGGGGTTGCCGATTGACCAGCGCTGCCCTTGCCGCCCAATAAGCTCCTGCAGAGCGTGTTGCGTTGTTGACATGCTTTGCGGCCGTGAGTGCTTCAAAGTGACCAGCAGCGGTTTGATAGTTCCCCATTTCCCAAGCGGCAAGACCTGCTGTCCAATCAGCCATCGGGACAGCTTCGCGATTCCGTTCAACCACCTGAATGGCGGTGTCATACGCTTTGTTGGGAACACGCTCAAAGAAATACTGCGCTGCTATCCAACTTTTGATGCGATCAAATTCGAGCTTTGTAAGATCGTCTGAGACATCTTTTGTGCGGATGTATTTCAGGGATTGAGTCGGGCGCTCGCGAGCGAGCAGGGATTTGACATACCGGTTAATCTGCGCGACGCGTTTTTTTTGTGCTCTGCTGCGTCCTTGTTTGTCGAAATGCGGGATATACACACGGTCAGGTTCGGGGCGATATTTTTTCGATTTCGGACGCTGCGGTGATTTATACCCTTTCGGTTGACGTCGTTTGGCAAGGTTATAAATCCGCGGCGCCATATCAGGATGGTCGTTGTAAGCGTCGAGCCATTCTTTGAGTTCGGTATATTTGGACGTATAAGCTGTGGGGTGCATATAGCGTTGAAAATCAACATACCCCATGAGAATCGTGTTTCTGGCTTGCTTGATCAGGCTATCAGCTTTTTTCCAGTCGCCTTTGTCTTGCGCCACAAAAATTTGCTGATAAATCCGAATATCCGTGTCAGAAAGAACGCGCGGGGTATAATCTGTTTCAAAAGATTGCGCATGGCTTGCAACAGGCCATGCGAAAAGAGCAAGCAACAGCACTGTGATTGCTCGCAAGCCGCGTGACGTGATTATGTGAGAACCGGACGTGCCGAACCGGACGATACCCATCAATACTCTCACCATTCCCCTGTTTAAGCGCACTAACCTAGCGACCTCTGCAGGCTTCATCAAGTCTTCTCAGTTAAGATACCGTAACGGATTTAAGCCAGCGTTAAACTCAGCTCGCGAGTTCGCTCAAGCGCTGTTTCAAATTGAGAAAATCTTGCCACGCAAGACGTTTATGGGCGGGTTGTCGCAGTAAATAAGCCGGATGCAACGTGGGCAAAGCGGTGATCGTTTGATTACCGTCGTCATCAAGCTTCACATTGGCCCAGCGGCCGCGCAGCCGCATGATTCCTGTTTTTGTGGCAAGCAAGTGCTTTGCGGACGTGCCCCCCAGTAGCACAATCACTTGCGGGTCAACCAATTGTATATGGCGGCGAATGAATGGCAGACATGTCAGCGCCTCTTGCGGCGTGGGAGTCCGGTTTCCCGGTGGGCGCCAATTGAGAATGTTAGAGATATAAACGCTCTCCCGGTCACGGCCGATGGCGTTGATCATTTGATCGAGCAATTTTCCCGCTTGACCGACAAAGGGCAGCCCTTGGATGTCCTCGTCTCGCCCCGGCGCTTCGCCGATAAACATCACATCTGCTTCTGGATTCCCATCGGCAAAGACCGTGTTCTTGGCGGTTTGCTTGAGCACACATCCTTCAAAAGAGTCGATGGCCTCACGCAGCTCAGACAGATTTTGGCATTGGGCTGCAAGCTCTGCAGCACTCGGACCCGTCTCCGGGACCAAAAACGGGGATGAGGCTGGCGCGGGTTGGTCAGGGGCTTTGCTTTTTTGAGCCTGAGCAGAGGGCCCGGTTTTTGACGCTACGGCTGAATAACGATCAATGGGGTCAGTGTTGAGAACCGCATCGACGCCGATCTCAGCATACCATTTCAAAATGTCGAAATTGGAGTGTGGCATATCGCAGTTCTTCAATGAGGGGCCGAAAGAAACTTGACCTCTTGCCCTATAACTCACCATAAAGAGGCCAAGAAGGCGAGTTTTTTCGCGCAAAAGTTCATTTTGTCCGCTCTCATGGGCTGGTTCAAGGAGGCGATATGTCAGACGAAGCGATGCAACGGGAGTTCATGGAATATGATGTTGTAATTGTCGGGGCAGGGCCTGCAGGCCTGAGTGCCGCTATTCGTTTGAAACAATGCGCCCAGGAAGCCGGTGCTGACATTTCTGTATGTGTCTTGGAAAAAGGATCGGAAGTCGGTGCGCATATTTTGTCCGGTGCAGTGATTGATCCGATCGCCCTCAATGAGTTGTTCCCGAATTGGAAAGAGCTGGGGGCGCCCTTGAAGACTGAAGTGACTGATGATCGTTTTCTGTTTTTAGGGGCGGCGGGCTCAATGAAAATGCCCAACTTTATGTTGCCGCCCTTTATGAGCAATCATGGCAATTACATTGTCAGCTTGGGGAATGTTTGCCGTTGGTTGGCTGAACAAGCAGAGATGCTTGGCGTCGAAATTTATCCTGGCTTTGCCGCGTCTGAAGTTGTTTATCATGAAGACGGCAGTGTCAAAGGCGTGGCGACAGGGGATATGGGTGTCGGGCGCGATGGCTCACAAAAAGAGTCCTATACCCAAGGCATGGAGCTGCACGGCAAATATACACTTATTGCAGAGGGCGTGCGTGGCTCGCTTGCCAAACACCTTATTGGCACATTTGATCTTGATAAAGACAGCGATGTTCAAAAATACGGCATTGGCATTAAAGAGCTGTGGCAAATTCCGCCAGAGCACCACAAGCAAGGTCTTGTGGTGCACACAATGGGATGGCCGCTTGATAATGCAACAGGTGGCGGCTCATTCATGTATCACCTTGAGGATAACTTGGTGTCGATTGGGTTTGTTGTACATTTGAACTACAAAAACCCATACCTGTCTCCCTTCGAAGAATTTCAGCGTTATAAGCACCACCCAGATATTCGCTCTTATTTGGAAGGCGGCAAACGTATTGCCTATGGCGCGCGCGCGATTACAGAAGGGGGATTGCAGTCCATTCCAAACCTGACGTTCCCTGGCGGGGCGCTGATTGGCTGTTCGGCTGGCTTTATGAATGTGCCGCGCATCAAAGGCAGTCATAATGCCATGAAATCCGGCATGCTGGCTGCAGAAGCAGCGTTTGACGCTGTACAAGCTGGTCAAGCCTCAACTGAGCTGACAGCGTATCCGGAGGCAGTGAAAACATCATCCATCTATAAAGATCTCAAACGTGTACGAAACATGAAGCCCATGTGGAGCAAATTCGGCACATATCTTGGGGTGTCTTTAGGGGGGATAGAGATGTGGCTGAATCAACTTATACCTGGCGGACTCGGCTTCACATTGAAACACGGTAAGCCAGATCACGACTCACTCAAGAAGGCGAGTGCGTGCAAGCCTATCGACTATTCAAAGCCTGATGGTGTCATCTCCTTTGACCGTCTGTCATCGGTGTTTCTGTCCAGCACCAATCACGAAGAGGATCAGCCTGTGCATTTGCAGCTCACTGATCCCAACATCCCATTGAGCCGTAATTTACCTGACTATGCTGAGCCTGCTCAGCGTTATTGTCCGGCTGGAGTGTATGAAATCTTAACGGATGATGATGGATCGAATGCGCGTTTTCAGATCAATGCGCAGAACTGTGTCCATTGTAAAACCTGCGATATTAAAGATCCGAGCCAAAATATTAACTGGGTTGTGCCAGAAGGGGGAGGTGGCCCTAATTATCCGAATATGTAATGATCAGGGGCTGAAAGTTATGAAACCTGCTGGCGACGTCCTGTGCGCAAGGCCAGACCCTTGATGTGAGTGATGTATGAGATTCGGTAAGCGGCTGTTATTTCTCATCTTTTCTGCTTTTTTTGTGCTTCTTACAGGCTGCGAATCTGTACCTCAGATGGGTGCGGGATCGTCTGATCCTATGCTCAATCGGGTTGCGGCTACCCGTACGCTTTATGGCAATTACCTCGCAGGGCGCTTTGCTGGCGCCATGCGCGACACCAACAGTGCAGCGGTTTTTTATCAGCGAGCGTTGCAACGCGATCCAGATAATACACCTATTCTTGAACGGGCCTTTTTTCTCGCACTTGCGGATGGCCAAGTGGATGAAGCCCGTTATTTGGCTTACGACATGGTGGAGCGTGACCCTGGTCATCGGACAGGGCGTTTGGTTCTCGCTATTGGGTCTTTCATTGATGAAGATTATGAAGCGACCCGGCAGCATCTGAAGGAGGGACGCAAGGGCCCGATCAGCATGGTGATGAGCGATCTCGTGACCGCTTGGTCGTATGTCGGAGAGGGTGATCCGGATAAAGCCATCATTACATTAGATATGGGTGTGAAATCGTCCAATTTGAAAATCTTTTATCTGACGGCACGTGCTTACATCAATGATTACACTAATCAGTATGATGCCGCTGCGAATGATTATTTAAACATCTTGCAGCAAACGCAATGGAGTTCGCGCCGTCTCGTACAAGCCTACGGACGGTTGCTTGAACGCAAGGGCGATGTTGATGACGCCCGCAAGATGTATAATGAGTATCTCGAACTTGCCGGCCAAGATACGCTCATTGAGGGTGAGTTACTTCGCATGGATTCGGGAAAGGCGCCGCCAGTCGTTTATGAAAGCGCACGGGAAGGTCTCGCTAATGCGGTCTTCGGCCCTGCCACGTATTTAATGCAAGAGCGCAGCATTGATTTACCCATCATCTATTTGCAATTGGCGACGCATTTACACTCTGATTTTCCTGAAGCACGCATGTTGTTAGGGGAGCTTTTTGAGCGCAATAATGGTTGGGAAGATGCGATCCGTGCCTATAAGGGCGTATCTCGTTCATCTGAATATTATCGTGACGCACAATTACAAATTGCCATCAATTATGAGCGCTTAGATCGGTCAGATGAAGGCGTGCGTTTGCTCACGAAGCTTCTCGGCAAAGATCCAACGGATATTGGTGTCACAAAGACATTAGGCGATTTGCATCGTGTCAGTGAAGATTATGCTCTTGCCGTTGAGGCTTATACCAAAGCTTTAGAGATTGTCGGTAAGCCGGAGGATCAGCACTGGGGTCTCTTTTATGCGCGCGGCGTGGCGTATGAACGGCTTGGCGATTGGGACAAAGCGGAGGTTGATTTTCTCAAATCAATTGACCTTTCGCCAGATCAACCCTTGACGCTGAATTATTTGGGCTATTCTTGGATCGACAAAGGTATGAAATATGAGGAAGCCACAAAGCTGATCCGCCGTGCTGTTGAATTGAAGCCGGATGATGGTTTCATTATCGATAGTTTGGGCTGGGCGTTTTATCGGCAGGGCCAGTATCATAAAGCTGTGGAATATCTTGAGCGCGCTGTCCAACTCCAATCCGGCGATCCGACAATTAATGAACATCTCGGCGATGCTTATTGGAAGGTTGGCCGTTTGATTGAAGCACGGTTTCAGTGGCGTCAGTCCCTTGATCTGAAACCGGAAGATGATCAAATCCCACTGCTTGAGAAGAAGTTGAAGGTAGGATTGGATGATGTATCGAATGGCGCGACATAATACTTCACTTCATTCTTTGGGATCATAACCCATGTTGGCGCCAGCCAAGATCAATCTGTTCCTCCATGTTGGCCCTGTTCAGCAAGATGGCTATCACCCACTGTTCAGTCTCGTTGGTTTTGCGTCTTGTGGCGATGTGCTGACATGCCGCGCGGCGGATGACATATCGCTGTCCATTGAAAGCCCGCACCGTTCCGCACTGCAAGAGCAGGCTGTTGATGACAATCTGGTTTTAAAAGCGGCACGTGTTTTGAAAGAATGGGCTGCGGAACAAGGCAAGACTGTGCCAGGGGCTGCGCTTACGCTTGAAAAAAACCTTCCCATAGCGTCAGGGATAGGCGGAGGATCAACAGATGCCGCGACGGCGCTTCATCTTTTAATGCATGAGTGGACTCTTTCACCGCCGCAGGACGCCTTAGAAGGCATGGCCCTTTCCTTGGGGGCGGATGTTCCGGTTTGTCTCAATCGCAAAGCTGCCTATATGTCGGGCATTGGGCAAGATCTTGAGGACGTGATCCTTCCGGAAGACGTGCACCTGGTTTTGGTCAATCCGGGTGTTGCTGTCTCAACGGCTGAGATATTTCGTGATTTTGACAATCTCAAGGGCGTTGATGTGCTCCGGTCCCCAGATCTGCCTCCCCAGTTTGATGATCTTAACGCCCTTATACGCCTTCTCAATGAAACCCGGAATGATCTACAAGTACCCGCCATCTCAAGACAGCCCATTATTGGCGATGTTCTTGATGATCTTGACGCGTTCGGCGCTATCATATCGCGTATGTCTGGATCAGGGGCGACGTGTTTTGGGCTTTTTGGATCTGCACAAGAAGCCCATTTCTGTTTTGAGAAAATTGCGTTAAAGAGACCACAGTGGTGGGTGCGGGCGACTACCTTGTTGCCCCCAGAGGTCTAAACGAATTTGCTTTTATCAGGCAACCGCTAGAAGGGAGATGCAGCACGTGACATTTGCGGATTTGATACTCGCGGGTGGAATCGTTCTTGTGATCTCAATCCTCATGACCCGGCTGATGATG
This sequence comes from Alphaproteobacteria bacterium, assembly GCA_028280675.1. GTDB lineage: Bacteria > Pseudomonadota > Alphaproteobacteria > SMXP01 > SMXP01 > JANQLI01. Next base: position 7,962 of record JANQLI010000321.1, on the reverse strand, counting down.
TTGCTGAATATTTCGGATGTCCCGAATGCACGCTCAAGCCATGCTATTCCGACGCCGAAAAGCGGTGGTGTTGCAATCGCTGTTGCTTTCCTGGTTGGACTCGCTTTGTTTTATAGCTTTCAGGATAATCCGACAGAGCTTTTGGATATAACGCCGAATCAATTCGTGCTCTATGCGGGATTGACAGTCTTCATTGTCCTTGCAGCTCTTGTTGATGATTTATGGGAGATCTTACCCTTTTCAAAAATGGCGGCACAGTTTCTCTCTGCGTTGTTCTTTGCTGTCTTTATTGCTCGTATTGACACAGTGTATTTGTTGGGACTGGGGTATGTAGACCTTGGAGTGTTCGGCTGTCTCCTCACAATTCTGTGGATTATCTTCTTTATGAATGCCTTTAACTTTATGGATGGTATCAATGGCATTGCGGGCGGCGGCGCTGTTATCGCAGCTATCTTTTTGGGTTTGACGGCGATGGGCGCACAAAGTTATTTTGTCGCTTTGTGCTGTGCATGTGTGATTGCGGCCATTCCCGGATTTTTGATTTTTAATTTTCCCGGTGGGCATATCTTCATGGGTGACACGGGGAGTCAGTTCTTAGGATTTCTCTTCGCCTCGCTCGCTGTCTTTGGAAATTCTCTCGATGAAGGACAATTGTCCATCTATATCGTGCCGGTTCTATTTTACCCTTTTATCTTTGATGTGTTGGTGACGTTATTGTATCGCGCATTACGCAAGGAGAACGTATTGCATGCGCACCGTGAACATCTTTACCAGATCGCTACAAAACTTGGCGCGAGCCATGTGGTTGTGACGGTTGCTTATTGTGTTCTATTTGTCGTGACGGGTATTGCGGCTGTGAATATACAATTGAGTGAGCCATCTAAGCGTGTGCTCAGCATCATAATGTTCTTACCTTTTTTTGGATTTCTCGCGACCTTGGTTTACCGGGTTGCCGTGAAGAAAGGTGTTGCCCCGCCATGGCGCTTGCCTGAGCGCTTTCGGCAAACTCAGTAATCGCGTTCGATGCAGAAATCAATGAGGCCGTCGAGGGCGTCACGATAATCATTACTTGGTAAATGTATCAGCGCCTTGCGCGCTTTATCACCATATTCTCTTGCGAGATCAAAAGTGGCGTCAAGCGTATGGTATTTTTCCATCAGTGACATCGCCTGGTCAAAGTCGACATCATTTTGTTGATCATCTTCCATGACCCGCTTCCAAAACGCTTTTTCTTCCGGGGTGCCTTGCTCATAAGCGAGGACAACCGGAAGGGTAATTTTGGCTTCTCTAAAATCATCGCCAACGGTTTTGCCGAGTGCCGCTTGCTTGCCGGAATAATCCAGGGCGTCGTCAATCAACTGGAACGCGATTCCAAGATACTCACCGTAATCCTTGAGCGCCATTTCCTGGCGATCTGGTTGGTGAGCGATCACAGCGCCAACGCGGGAGGCTGCTGCAAAAAGCGCGGCCGTTTTGGAGGCGACGATCTGCAGGTAGGTTTCACGTGTGGTGCTCATATCTGCTGAGCTGGCCAATTGCAGGACTTCGCCTTCAGCGATGATGCTTGATGCAGTGGAGAGAATATCAAGGATCTTTAAATCCCCAACTTCCACCATCAAATTAAAGGAGCGGCTGAAAAGAAAATCCCCAACCAGCACACTTGCTTGATTGCCCCAGAGTGTGTTGGCGCTCGCACGGCCACGGCGGAGTTCACTCTCATCAACCACATCATCATGCAGGAGGGTTGCCGTGTGAATAAATTCTACGGTCGCGGCGAGCTTGATATGATCGTCACCCTGATAACCGCAGAGACTGGCTGCGGCGAGCGTAATAAGAGGCCGTAAGCGCTTGCCGCCAGCATTGATCAGATAGCTCGCGACTTGGGGAATCATTGGAACGGCGCTGTCCATACGGTCAATAATCAACGCATTGACCAAATTCAGATCATTGCGGCACAGCACCATCAGTGCATCCACCGCATTTGTCTCAGAGACCTCTGTGTTGTCATTCGCCTTTTCGGCGAGGACGTAATCTACAGCCACGTTTCAATACCCTATATTTTTTATGACATTATGGCTGAGGCGAGGTGGGGTCAAGTCTCCCAAGGGGGTCTCATGGATGACGACGCCTCACGATTTTGGCATGATGCAGACGCATAATATATGATAAGGCTGCATAAGGCAGAGTGTCGATCCTCAAGGACGTTTATGAAAGAACTCATCCGATCAAATGATGTTGTGTTTCTCAGCTATCTCGAATCGCAATTGAAACAGGCTGAAATCGAGGTTTTTATTCTCGATTCGCATACCAGCATTATGGAAGGGAGCCTAGGATTTTTACCGCAACGGGTCATGGTGGATGATGAAGATTATCACCGTGCAGTGCGCATTTTAGATGAAGTGAAGGCGCAAGATCAGGCTGGAAGGCCGGACACGTCATGACGTCTGAGCAATCGACTGAGACAGTTGGCCGCAGCTTAATGGGTGATGCAAATCACACAGACGATGCGTTTTTAGGCGGCCGGTTACAGATTTTGCAACCGGCTAACGGTTACCGTGCGGGGATTGATCCGGTCCTGCTTGCATCCTCCATTGAAGCGGCATCAGGCGAGCGGGTTCTTGAGGCAGGGTCTGGCGTTGGCGTGGCGTCCCTCTGTGTTGCCAAAAGGGTGCCTGGTGTTCATGTCACCGGGCTTGAAATGCAAGACCCCTTGGTTGATCTCGCGCAGCAGAATGCCAAACGCAATAACCTGGAAGACACGACGCTTTTTATCAAAGGGGATATTAGCGCGCCGCCAAGGTCTATTCTGGACAGCTCATGGGATCATGTCATGGCCAACCCACCTTATTACCAAGAGGGCAAAGGACTGCGCGCGCCAAACGAATCGAAAGCTCTGTCGCATATGGGGGACGTGACGTCTCTCAAAAGCTGGGTATCCTTCTGCCTCAAGCGTCTCAAACCCCGAGGAACGGTCACCTTTGTCCATCGCGCTGATCATTTGGTAACCCTACTTGATCTGCTTAACGATCGGGTTGGCGATGTGCGGATTTTCCCCTTGTGGCCAATGCCCGGAAAAGAAGCTAAAAGAGTGCTTGTGAGGGGGATGAAGGGCTCGCATGCGCCTCAACGTCTCTGTGCCGGTCTGAGTTTGCATGAAGAAGGGCGCCGTTATTCCCATGCTGCAGAGAAGATTCTGCGCAATGGTGAAGCCCTTGATTGGGGGCTGGATTAAGTCTTCTCAAATGCTATGACTGTTTCTTGTGCAACGGACCATCATAAGAAAGCAGTGTTGTCATTGCCTATGTTAGATACTCTTCTCTCAAAACTGCCCTGGATTTCGAAAAAACACGCCCCGCCAATCGTGCCGGTCATCAAATTAGTCGGTCCAATTGGCATGCCGATGTCGTTTGGGCGTTCGATTTCAATGGCGAGCACCGTCGAGAGCATTGAGCGCGCCTTTGCCATTAAAGAGGCGAAAGCAGTCGCCCTCATAATCAATTCGCCGGGTGGCTCGCCTGTTCAATCGACACTGATTTATAAGCGCATTCGTGCCTTAGCCGAGGAGAAAAGCATTCCTGTTTTCGCCTTTGCAGAGGATGCTGCGGCATCGGGCGGTTATGTGCTGGCGCTGGCGGCCGATGAGATCTTTGCTGATGCGAGCTCGGTGATTGGCTCGATTGGGGTGATCTCAGCGGGGTTTGGTTTTACAGGACTGATTGAGAAGATCGGTGTTGAACGCCGCGTCTATACCGCAGGCCAAAGTAAATCGACATTGGACCCGTTCAAGCCGGAAAATCCCGAGGATGTGAAACGTCTGAAAGCGTTGCAGGAAGATATTCATAGTGAATTTATCGATATGGTGCGTGAGCGGCGCGGGGATTTACTGCAAGAAGATCAGGCCGAACTTTTCTCTGGTGAATTTTGGACTGGCCTCCGTGCCGAAAAATTGGGCTTGATTGATGGGATCGGCGATATCCGCTCGGTGCTGCGCGCCCGTTTTGGCGATAAAGTCAAGATGAAGGTCATCGGTGGGTCTAAGCCGTTTTGGAAAAGAGGCGGCATGATGGAAAATCTCTCGGCAATGGGGCAGTCGTCTCTGCCGGAAACGTGGTCGGATGATCTCCTCGCGACTCTTGAAGAGCGCTCCCTGTGGTCACGTCTCGGTTTATAGAACTGTGCGAATAGAATGATCCCTAGCGTCAACGAGCTTTTACTTCTTTTGGTCTTGATCGTCGCGATTGGGGTGGCGAAGCGTATCTTCGGCTCGGATACGGCCAAGATGGCGGAAGACCTCAAAAACCGCGCTCAAGGCAAAGCCCCAGCCGACTCCGAAAGTGATACGAAGGCGCTCAAACAAAATCCAGATACGGGTGTCTATGAGCCCGATGATCAGGGGTCATAAGTTTCGGCCTTCGATCTTTCGAGACGCTTCGCTTCCTGCATTCTGAGGAGGGTTGAAAGCCCATTTTGAAGGATCGGGAAATGGTGAGAATAAATCTCTGCCAAGAGCCAATCTTCCTTGATTCCTCTTATTGTGACGGTTAGGTTGCGCCCCATCATGCGCTAGAGATTCTTGAGATTTTTGCGGAATTTTGAGGCGTTTTACGGTTTTGATGTAAAAAGGGTGTGGCGGCCGTGTCGTCTTCCGGAAAACAAGATACGTCCTTCCAGGGGCTTATTATGACCCTGCAGCACTATTGGGCGGAATATGGCTGTGTCATCCTTCAGCCTTATGATGTGGAAATGGGGGCGGGGACCTTCCATCCGGCGACGACGTTGCGTGCGCTCGGTCCCAAGGACTGGAATGCGGCCTATGTGCAGCCATCGCGCCGTCCCACCGATGGGCGTTATGGCGCGAACCCTAACCGCTTTCAGCATTATTATCAGTTTCAGGTGATCTTGAAACCGAGCCCAGACAATATCCAAGAGCTCTATCTTGAGAGCCTTTATGCCCTCGGCATCGATCCGAAGAACCACGACATACGCTTTGTCGAAGATGATTGGGAAAGCCCAACGCTGGGTGCCTGGGGACTTGGCTGGGAAGTGTGGTGCGATGGCATGGAAGTGAGCCAGTTCACTTACTTCCAACAAGTTGGCGGCTTTGATTGTCACCCTGTCTCAGGTGAACTCACCTATGGTCTTGAGCGTCTCGCTATGTATGTGCAAGGGGTCGATAACGGCTTTGATCTCGACTTTAATGGCCAAGGCGTGACCTACGGCGATGTCTTCCATCAAAGCGAAAAAGAATTTTCCGCCTATAACTTTGAACATGCCAACACCGAAGCCTTGCTTGAGCATTTTAAGGTCGCGGAAGCCGAATGCATGAACTTGGTGAAAAACAAGCTTGCGCTCCCCGCGTATGACCAATGCATTAAGGCAAGCCATTATTTTAATTTGCTCGATGCGCGCGGCGTGATTTCAGTGACCGAGCGGCAATCTTATATCCTCCGTGTACGCACACTTGCGAAAGCCTGCGCTGAAGCCTGGCTCGACAGCCCGCAAAGCCGCACGCCTGGGGCCGGCATTGTCGATTATGCAGGAAATGAAGCATGACTTTTTCTTGGCGTCATCTCGAAAACAGCTCCCTCTCCCTTGAGGGAGAGGGTTGGGGTGAGGGTGTGCTGAAATGCTATTCACTCAATCCTCAATCCATACTCTTTCCCCCTCATCCTAATCCCGGATCACGTCCGGGACAGGCTCTTCATCCCAAAGGGGAGAAGGGACAGTACGCTTGGGAGAAAGTCTATGGCTGAGCTCCTGCTTGAACTCTTCTCCGAAGAGATCCCCGCGCGTATGCAAGCGCAAGCGTGTGAAAACTTAGAGCGCGAGGTTTCAACCCGTTTGGGCGAAGCGGGCTATAACGGCTTTGGCACACGCTCGTTTGCCACGCCGCGGCGTATCACATTGGTGGTTGACGGTTTGGATGCAGCTTCCCCAGATCGCCGCGAAGAACGCAAGGGTCCCCGCGTTGGCGCGCCAGACAAAGCCCTTGAAGGGTTTTTACGTTCAACGGGTTTGACGAAAGATCAACTGCAAACCGAGAGCGATAAAAAGGGCGCTTATTACGTTGCTGTGATTGAGCAGCACGGCAAGCCAACAGCCGATGTGATTGCCGAGATTGTCCCCGATGTGGTGCGGTCTTTCCATTGGCCGAAGTCAATGCGTTGGGGGGCGGGCAGTCTCCGTTGGGTGCGCCCGCTGCATTCGATCCTCTGTCTCTTTGATGGTGCTGTTGTGCCGTTTGAGGTTGATCATATTCAAAGCGGTGACACGACACGCGGTCATCGCTTTATGACGCCGGATGCCTTCAGCGTCACGTCGTTTGAAGACTATGCGCATAAACTCAAAGACGCCTTTGTCTTGCTTGATCCGCAGGGACGGCAAGGCATTATTCTGGCGGAGGCCAAACGCTTAGCAGAAGCCGAAGGGTATGAACTTGTCGAAGATCAGGCTCTGATTGCGGAAACGGCCGGGCTTGTGGAATGGCCAGTTGTGTTGATGGGCGGCATTGATGAGGGCTTCGTCAAGCCGATTGACCAGGGTGGCCTGCCGCCAGAGGTGCTCACCACATCCATGGCCAAGCACCAGAAATACTTTTCGGTGCGCGATCCCAAAACCGGCGGGCTTGCGCCGCGCTTTATTGTGGTGTCGAACTTGGTAGCTGAAGACAATGGCGCCAAGATTGTCGCCGGGAACGAACGTGTGCTGCGGGCGCGATTGTCAGACGCCAAATTCTTCTGGGATCAAGATCGCAAAGTGAAGCTCGAGGATCGCGTTGATTCTCTCAAAGATATTATTTTTCATGCGAAACTCGGCACGGTGCGTGAGAAGGTGAAGAGTGTTGAGCAAATTACTGCTCATGTTGTTCAACAAATATCTGATGCAAGTGTTACTGATGCTATGCGTGCTGCAACTCTCGCTAAAGCGGACCTTACGTCTGAAATGGTCGGGGAATTTGCAGACCTTCAAGGTCTGATGGGGCGCTATTACGCAACAGCCGATGGTGAAAAGCCCGAAGTTGCTGCCGCTATTCAAGAGCATTATTCGCCGCTTGGGCCATCGGATGCATGTCCAAGTGATCTGGTAAGCGTTGCTGTTGCTATTGCTGATAAAGCTTATAGCCTTGTTGGTTTCTTTGGTATTGATGAGAAACCAACAGGATCAAAAGATCCTTACGCACTGAGACGTGCGGCTCTAGGTATTATTCGACTTGTTTTAGAGAATAATCTTCGCTTGCGTTTACGCTCTTTATTCTTTGAAGTGGCAGTAAGATTCAATGAGAGAGGCGGTTTTGCCATGGGCGACAACGCCGTCAATCCGTTGATTGCTTTCTTCGCAGACCGTCTCAAAGTTTATCTGAAAGACCAAGGTATCAAGTACGATCTGATTGACTCTGTGTTTGCCCTCGAAGGACAAGATGATCTCGTCCTTATCGTTGCGCGGGTCAATGCGCTGAAAGATTTTCTTGGGACCGATGATGGTGCGAACTTACTGACGGCGTATAAACGCGCCGCGAACATTCTGCGTATCGAAGAGAAGAAAGATAACACATCTTATCGGGAAAAAGCGGACGCCTCGCAATTTATCGCAGCGGAAGAAAAGACTCTTTACGACGCCATCACCAAAGCAGTGCCTGCGGCAATGGATGCGGTTGCTGCAGAAGATTTCGCCCGCGCAATGGGCGAGATGGCGAATTTACGCGGCCCGGTTGACGCCTTTTTCGATAAGGTCACCGTGAATGCAGAGGAGGTCGAGGTGCGGAAGAACCGGCTTCATCTTCTTTCGGAAATTGTCACGGCTCTCGGGTCTGTGGCGGATTTTTCAAAATTAGAAGGCTAGGGGAATTATGTCTTCATCGGAAACGAAATGGGTGTACACCTTTGGTGCGGGCAGCGCCGAAGGGCAAGCAGACATGCGCAATCTGCTTGGCGGCAAAGGCGCGAACCTTGCCGAGATGAGCAA
>JANQLI010000261.1 GCA_028280675.1 Alphaproteobacteria bacterium | reverse complement strand
ACTGGGATCGGCAGCACTTATTGGCCTTGGTGGTATGGAGGCCCGGCAGGCGCAATCACCTATCCTCTTTAAAGATATGGCGGAGGACGCCGGAATTGCGGCGCCCGGAACCAATTCGGCAGGGCCAGCGCTGACCGATTACGATAATGATGGTGATCTCGACATCTATATGAATGTGGAAGACGTTGCTGAAGGCGTGCACAATCGCTTGTGGGAAAATAATGGCGATGGCACGTTTACCGATGTCTCGGCGGAGCGCGGCGTGCGCAATGATGGCGGTCTTGGCCGCGGCGTGTCCTGGGGCGATATGGATAATGATGGCGATCAAGATTTGCTTGTTGCGACAATGCCGCCGAGCGGCATGATGCGCCGTCCACATGTGCCGCCGAGCCTGTACAAGAATCTTCTGATCGAAACGGGCGAACCTAATTTTGAAAACATCACACCCACATCCCGTTTAATCCGCTTGGATCTGGAAAGAGATATGAAGATCGGCGGGTTGAACAATACGTCCGGTGGGATCGAATGGGTCGATTATAATAATGACAGCCTTCTGGATGTGATGTGGCGCTCTGCCGATTATGAAGCCGATAATGAGCTGTTTAAAAATAATGGCGATGGGACGTTCACTCGCGTGACAGAAGAAGCTGGCGTGTCCATGGAAGGGCGCGTCGATGAAATTAATTCGCAAGGGGTGTCTGGCTGGTTTGATTTTGACCAAGACGGCCATGTGGATTTATTGGCGCCGATTGAAGGCGCGCCCAACGTGCTGTTCCACAACAATGGCGATGGCACCTTCACCGATGTCACCAAAGCGCGCCAGGCCCCATCAGGCCTTGCTTTTCTCAATCCCGGCAACGCCAATGGCGTATGCCTTGGCGATGTCGATAATGATGGCGATGTCGATGCCTATTTCCCGCTCGCCGATCAAGCTAACCGGCTGGTGTTGAATGATCTCAAAGACAAAGGCCAAGCCACATTCACCGATGTGACTCTTGCGTCAGGCGCCGGGGATTCAGGCGGCGCGCGCGGGTGCACCATGGCGGATTTCGATAATGACGGTTACCTCGACATCTATGTGAATAATGGCGGTATTTCCAACACGCTGATCAATGACGTGATGGAAGGCTTCCCGCCATTCATTCAATTTTATATTGCCTGGACACCGGCCGAGAATGCGCTTTTGCGCAACAATGGCGATGGCACCTTTACGGACGTCACCAAAGGCTCCGGTGCAGAAAGCCTTGGCATTGGTAAAGGCGTTGCATCAGGGGACGTCAATGGCGATGGCTTTATCGATATTGTTGTTGCCAACCAAACCTATTATTCCCTCGGCAAACGGGTGAATATCGTTCAGCAAGATGGCTTGTTGATCAATCAGGGTAATGACAATAATTGGCTCAAAGTGAAGCTCGTTGGCACGAAAAGCAATCGCAATGGCTATAATGCCCGTGTGATTGCGACGGCTGGTGACCTTGTGCAAACCCGCGAGATTTATTCGGCGACCGGGTATAATTCGCAAAACGAACAAACGCTCACCTTTGGCCTTGGCGCGAATGACAGTCTCGACAGCATTGAGGTGATTTGGCAAAGCGGTGCGACGCAGACCTTAAGTGGCGTTGAGGCTGGTCAAACGATCACGATCACCGAAGGCGAGGGGTAAAGTCCCTTTAATTAGTAAGTGCCTTTTCTAACCAATCAATAGTTGTTATACTCTCTGAAGTTGAGAGCATTTAATGATTAAGCATTGGGATGAGACGTTATGGCCGTTGGAGTGGAATTTCCAAACTATTTAAAGTCTGGAGAATTAGCCCGTTTAATACCTGTGCTCGCAGATAGTAAGAAAGAGCAACGTATAACTGCTTCAGTATTGTCTTCCTTCATGGCTGTTCCGCAACTTGCCCAAAGTCTATTCTCCGTCGTGGGTGCACCAGTTAGAAAGAAGGCACAAATTATCTGTCTCACAGAGGTTGTGTTTAATGATTCCTCTAATGCCCGATTGCCTCGCCCCGATGGTTTAATCATTGTCAGGTCAGGTAAAACTGAATGGTCTGCTCTTGTTGAGGCGAAAATTGGGAAGAGCAATTTAGAGCGTGAGCAGGTTGAAGAATATCTAATATTAGCAAAAAAATTTGGCATCAATGCTCTTATTACGTTTTCAAACCAGTTTTCCGTTTTGCCGACACATCATCCATTAGAGATACCCACAAGCAAACTACGGGGTGTTGAGTTATTTCACTTTTCGTGGATGTCTATGCTGTCAAGAGCGCAATTGCTTTCAGATGATGGTTCTCTTGTTGATCCCGAGCAGGCCTTTATCGTCAGGGAGCTTATCCGTTATCTTCAACATGACTCATCTGGTGTATTGTCATTTAATAATATGGGTAAAAAGTGGAGGGACGTTTGCACTAAAATTCAATCTGGAACAAAGTTTAGACGTAATGATAACGACCTAAATGAAACAGTCTCTAATTGGCATGAGCTTGTTCGTTACCTGTCATTGGAGCTCACTTCATCTATAGGACGGCCTGTTGATGTCGTTGTATCAAGAAATCACACTAAAGATCCTAGTAAGAGACTATCTGATGATATTGAAAAATTAACAGAGAAAAACCTTTTAGAGGCAGCATTCTTTGTGCCCGATGCGGCTTCTCATATAGTGTTTTCTGCGGACTTCTTAAGAAGAACATTAAATATCTCAATGAGACTTTCGGTGCCATCAGTTTCTGCCAAGGCAACAACTTGCATTAATCACTTCACTAAACAACTTAAGATGCACCCGAAGCCAGATGAACTGATCGTAAGAGTTCATTGGCCTGGCCGTGCAAGCGAAACCGATGCTAATTTAACCCAGGCTTTGGGCGACCCAAAAATACTGCTTCACGATAATCAAAAAACTCAACCTAAACATGTTGAGTTTATCGCTGTTCAAGACCTTGCAGGGAAGTTTTCTTCCTCACAAAAATTTGTGGAATTTGCTAATGCGGCGTTGCATGCATTCTATGATCTTGTAGGCCAGAACATCAAGCCATGGAATGTTGCTCCGCCTAAGTTGAAGAAGAGAAATGATATTGATGCTTCTCTCACATCTGAAGACAAAGATGGTCAACAGGCTGATATAGAAGGTGACCCCATGCCAGATGATGAGATGACAAAAAACTCTGCCATCAAAGACCATGATAGTTCATTTCGTAATCAGCAAGAACGAAGAAAATTGGACGACATTCTATCAATCCCATCTTTTCTGATTAGACGTAAAATGAATTAGTTTGGTTTCAGACTGAGATGAAGTGAATCTGCCGATCACTCCGCCGCGTAAGTCGCGCTGCCGTGGCAGTGTTTGAACTTTTTACCGGAGCCGCACGGGCAAGCGGCGTTGCGGGCGACTTTGCCCCAAGTGCTGGGGTCATTTGGGTTCATGCCACCCGCCGCTTGCGATTTGACAATCGTGCCAGAGGCGACAGCGGGCGGTTCATCCGCCATTTCGTTTTGGCCCGTCAGAGGATCGGTGTGGATTTCTTTTGTTGGCACTTGCGCTTGCTCTTCCAGAGGGGGCGGCGGCGCATCTACAACAATCTCCACCCGCGCCAATTGCTTTGACACATCGCTGCGCAGTTTGTGCAGCAAATATTCGAACATGCCAAAGGCTTCCGTTTTATATTCATTCAACGGATTGCGCTGGGCGTAGCCGCGCAGGCCAATGGTTTGGCGCAAATGATCGAGCTGCGCTAAATGTTCGCGCCAATTCATGTCGATGGTTTGCAGGAGAATGGATTTTTCCACTTGGCGCATAATGTCCGGTGAATATTTGGCGACCTTCTCAGCCGCTTTTTTGTCAGTCTCTTGGCGTAAACGATCAAAGATTTCCTGATCGGCAATGCCTTCTTCCTCGGCCCATTCAGCGATAGGCATATCTACGCCGAATGTCTCTTCCACTTCTTTGTGGAGGCCTTCTGAGTTCCATTGTTCCGCATAGGCTTTCTCGGGGATGTGTTCCGCCACCATGTCTTCAAGCACTTGATGACGCATATCGGTGATGATGTCGTTAAGGTCCGTGCTTTCCATCATCTCAATCCGCTGTTCGAAGATCGCTTTGCGCTGATCGTTCATCACATCATCATATTTGAGCAGATTTTTTCGAATGTCGAAGTTGCGCGCTTCCACTTTTTGCTGGGCTTTCTCAAGCGCTTTGTTGATCCATGGATGGACAATCGCTTCGCCTTCTTCAAGGCCGAGCTTCTGCAGCATGGTGTCCATGCGCTCAGAGCCGAAAATGCGCATCAAATCATCTTCCAGGCTCAAGTAAAATTTCGACGCGCCAGGGTCGCCTTGACGGCCTGTCCGGCCACGGAGCTGGTTATCAATACGGCGGCTTTCATGGCGTTCGGTCGCCAGCACATAAAGCCCGCCTGCATCAAGCGCGACTTTCTTTTTGCTTTCAATGTCGTCGGTAATTTTTGCAATGGCTTGCTCGCGCTTCACGCCGTCTATATCGTCGCCGACTTCTGCGGCGATGCGCATCTCAAGATTCCCGCCCAATTGAATATCGGTTCCGCGGCCCGCCATGTTGGTCGCGATGGTGACCGTCGCCGGGACACCAGCTTGCGCAATAATTGCGGCCTCTTGATCATGGAAGCGGGCGTTGAGCACATTGTGTTTGATTTTTTTCTTTTTCAGCATTTTCGACAGCGCTTCGGACTTTTCAATACTGACCGTGCCGACCAAAATAGGCTGCTTGCGTTTCACGCAATCTTCGATTTGATTGATGATCGCCGTGTATTTCTCACCGGCGGTGCGATAGACCTCATCGTCTTCATCCAAACGCGCAATCGGACGGTTGGTCGGAATTTCGATCACTTCGAGTTTGTAAATATCTAAGAACTCTTCCGACTCGGTCATCGCCGTCCCGGTCATCCCGGCCAGCTTGTCATACATGCGGAAATAGTTTTGGAAGGTGACTGAGGCGAGGGTTTGGTTCTCCGGCTGAATGGCGACATTTTCTTTGGCTTCCAACGCTTGATGCAAGCCTTCGGAATAGCGTCGTCCTTCCATCATGCGACCGGTGAACTCGTCAATGATGACCACTTTACCGTCTTTGACAATGTAATCGGTATCGCGAGTGAACAGTTTATGCGCGCGCAACGCTTGATTGACGTGATGGACCACCGTGACGTTGCGGCTGTCATAAAGGCTATCTCCTTCCAGCATGTCATGCTCGGTGAGGATTTGCTCGATATGTTCGTTGCCCTCTTCGGTCAGTGTGACGGAGCGCGCTTTTTCATCAAGCTCGTAATCCTCTTCGATCAAAAGCGGGATGAACTCATCAAGCTTGTTGTAGAGTTCGGATTGATCTTGTGTTGGCCCTGAGATGATCAGCGGCGTTCGGGCTTCATCGATCAGGATGGAGTCCACCTCATCGACGATGGCGTAATGATGCTTGCGCTGGACCATGGTCTCAAGGCTATACTTCATATTGTCGCGCAAGTAATCGAAGCCAAACTCATTATTGGTGCCGTAGGTCACATCGGCGGCATAGGCTTGTTGGCGTTCCAGGTCATCAAGGCCGTGAATGATGCAGCCGACGGATAGTCCGAGGAAGTGATAGATCTGCCCCATCCATTCCGCATCGCGTGCCGCAAGGTAATCGTTCACCGTGACCACATGCACCCCGCGCCCGGTGAGCGCATTCAAGTAGACCGGCAACGTCGCCACCAGGGTTTTCCCTTCCCCGGTTTTCATCTCTGAGATACAGCCTTCATGCAACACCATGCCGCCGATCAACTGCACATCATAATGGCGCTGGCCGAGGGTGCGTTTCGCCCCTTCACGGACCACGGCAAACGCTTCGACAAGAAGATCGTCAACGCTTTCGCCTGCTTTGATGCGGTTTTGGAACGTGGTCGTTTTGGCCTTCAACTCGTCATCGGTGAGCTTTTCGAACTCTGGCTCAAGCGCGTTAATCGCATCCACCTTCGGCTGGTATTTCTTGACGCGCCGATCGTTCGCACTGCCAAAAACCTTTTTGGCGAGGTTACCGAGACTGACCATTCGAACGATCCTTTATTCTGAACCCTAGATATGCCGAAAAGCGCAGATTTGCGCCGACATGTGAGATATCCCTGTTGGGTAGATAAGATGGTCCCTCAGGCTTGTCAACGATCCCGGCGGAGCGGGGTAAGCATAATGGGTGTTATCTGAGAGGATTCTTATAATTCCTAGGAATCTCTCGCAAATGCCGCTAGAAGAGGGGCCGATAAGGGACGGGAATCAGTGCGCTTCATTCCCTTTGGGGCTTTCTCATGCAGGCTGGATAGGACCGCATTATGGCAAATTCGTTTGAACGCATACATATCCTTGTCGGGGTCGTTATTGTGGCGATTGTCGGCGGCTTTATCGCCTGGGCGGTGTGGCCAGAACCGGAGGACCCGGACATTCTCCAAGCGCGGCAAGTGCTGGCGCGGGTGAACGGCGATACGATTGAACGGGGCGCCTTGGTAGATGAGGCGTTGGCCCAAGATTTGATTCCGAATGCGGAAAGCCTCGATCTGCGGGCGGACTCCATCCAAGCGCTGCTTAACGACATGATCGATCAGAAATTGCTCGCCGGGGCAGCCCGGTCGCAGGGCCTCGATCAGTCGGAGCGGGGCAAGCGGGCGATTGCGCTTGCCGAAGACCGGGCGCTCAGTGAAATCTTCCTCCGGGCGGCTGTCGATGCAGAGGTAACGGAAGAGAGTTTGCGGGCGCTTTATGATGAGCAAATTGGCTCTGGTGAGCCGGGCGATGAAGTGCGCGCGAAACACATCTTGGTCGCGACCGAAGAGGAAGCTCAAGACGTCTATACGCAACTGCAAGAGGGGGAAAACTTTGAAGAGCTTGCGAAACAGGTGTCGCAAGATCCTGGCTCCGCTGCCCAAGGGGGCGCGCTTGGTTACTTCACCAAAGAACGCATGGTGCCGGAATTTGCGAACGTTGCGTTTGCGACCAAAGTTGGCGAGCTCTCAGAGCCGTTTCAATCGCAATTCGGATGGCATGTGTTGAAAGTGGAGGATAAGCGTAAAGGCGTGTTGCCAAGTTTTCAGGAGCTGCGCCAGCAAATCCTGCGCTATCAAACCTTCACGGTCGTGCAAAACACCATCAACGACTTGCGCAGCGAGGCGGAGATTGACTATCTGATGCCTGAAGCGATTACGCCGGATATTGATTTTTCTGAGATTGAAAAACTGATCGAAGACGCAGAAAAAGAAGCTGACCTCCTCGAAGACCAAATGAATGAGGCGGCGGACGCTCTTGAAGACAGTGCGCCATTGGCGGTGGAAGATGTTGACGCTGATGTTGGTGATGGTGAAGCTGTAGACACCGCCACAGAGGCGCCAGAGGCGGTTGCAACCGAAGGCGCGGCAGAAGACGCTATAGAGGACGTCATTGATGAGACCATCGAAAATATCAGCGATGATGATGTGAGCGAGACTGTTAGGGAAGAGGGCGCCGTGGAAGAGCTGCCCTTAGATGAGGCCGAAGACACACGTGACCCAGAAGAAAACCAATAAAAAAAGCGCGGCATCACCCATCTCGCCGCTTGCCCCGGAACAGTTTCCCGACATGCCGGAAGTAGCCGGTGTGACGCTCGGCACGGCCAAAGCCGGAATCAAATATAAAAACCGCTCAGATGTGTTTGTGGCGCGTTTTGCCAAAGGCACGCAAGGAGCGGGCGTGCTGACGCAATCGCGCATTGTTGGCGCGCCGATTGACTGGTGCCGCCATGTGATTGATCCGGATCATGGCATGCCAAGCGCGCGCGCACTTGTCGTCAACGCCGGCAACGCCAATGTCTTCACCGGTCCGGTGGGGCGCGAAACCGTGAAAGCAAGCGTGGCGGCGGTCGCCAAGGCGGCCGGGTGCCGCCAAAAAGATGTCGCCGTGGCCGCCACGGGCGTGATCGGCGAAGTGATGACGGCGAAGAATATTGAAAAAGGCATTGCCAAAGCTTGCGCAAAACAAAAAAGCGAGCCGTGGGAAAAAGCCGCGCGCGCCATCATGACCACCGACACGTTCCCGAAGGGCAGCTTTCGAGAGGCGGTAATTGATGGGCAGACGGTGAAGATTTGCGGCATTGCCAAAGGCTCTGGCATGATCGCCCCGGACATGGCGACCATGCTGTCCTTTGTCTTTACCGATGCGGCGCTTCCCTCACCGATTTTGCAAACACTGCTTTCGGTGAATGTGCGCGACACATTTAATGCGATTACGGTGGACAGTGACACTTCAACCAGTGACACTTTGATGCTGTTTGCCACTGGGCATGCGCAGCATGGCCCGATCACGCGCGCAGGCGATCGGCGACTTTTGGATTTTCGCAATAAACTATCCGAGGTGTTGCTTGATCTTGCGCATCAAGTGGTGCGCGATGGCGAAGGCGCAAGCAAGTTCATTGCGGTCACGGTCAAAGGCGCGCAAAATGCCCGTGCCGCGAAAAAGATTGCGCTCTCCATCGGCAATTCGCCTTTGGTCAAAACAGCGATTGCAGGTGAAGACGCCAATTGGGGCCGGATCGCCATGGCGGTTGGCAAGGCGGGTGAACATGTCGATCCGAAAAAGCTCCGTATCCTGATGGGCGGCGTGTGTCTTTCCAAAGGCGGTGCGGTGAATCCCGACTATCGCGAAAAAGATGTCATGCCGTATCTCAAAGGCCAAGACATTGACATCGTTGTCGATGTGAGTGTTGGCAATGGAGAAGCCACCATTTGGACCTGCGATTTGACGCACGGTTATATTTCTATCAACGCGGATTACCGGTCGTGAGCGGTTTTTCTTCTTATAGCTCCCTCTCCCTTGAGGGAGAGGGCTGGGGTGAGGGTGTGCTGATGTGTGAGTCTCTCAATCCTCAATTCACACTCTTTCCCCCTCATCCTAACCTTCTCCCCAAAGGGGAGAAGGGATTAATGACGTTGCCCCTTTATTTCCCTCTCCCCATTGCGGGAGAGGGAGGGGCCCGCGACCGCAGGTCGTGGGAGGGTGAGGGGGTTAATGTATGAAAACCCTCCTTGTCGCCGCCGCCGCATTGATCGACCGGGATGGGCGGGTGCTTCTCGCCCAGCGCCCCGAAGGCAAAAACATGGCCGGGCTCTGGGAATTTCCGGGCGGCAAAGTGGAAGAGGGCGAGCGCCCGGAAGACGCCTTGATCCGTGAGCTGAAGGAAGAGCTCACCATTGATGTCACCGCAGCCTGCCTCGCGCCCTTTGTCTTTGCCTCACACACTTATGATGACTTTCATCTGTTGATGCCGCTTTATGTGTGCCGCAAATGGGACGGCATCCCGCAGGCTGTCGAAGGGCAAGTCCTGAAATGGGTGTTTCCGCGCGACATGCGCGACTACCCCATGCCGCCAGCAGACCTGCCGCTGATCCCTCATCTGATGGATTTGTTGTGAGTCACTATTGTCATCCCGGACCGCTTGAGCTTTCATCGAAAGCCAAGCGAGATCCGGCAACTGTGTTGTTTAGTGTTTATGCTCTGAATGGCTGTTGTGTTTTGACGATGGCGTTTGCGATGACGATGAGCTTTCTTGCAACAGC
>JANQLI010000233.1 GCA_028280675.1 Alphaproteobacteria bacterium | reverse complement strand
CGCGCTGTGGCTGATGAACGCAATCCAAATTTTGATGTTCAGATTGACGGGTATCAAAATCTTAAAATGGATCAGTTGGCGATCTTCTCTAATCAACGCGATGCGTTTCAAGGACAACGGGATGTCTTGACAAGCCAGCTTGAACAACAACGCGCTGAAGAAAAACGGCTGACAAATAAAGTTGTGACACTTGAACATGAAGCGGCACTGCCCAAAGACGAACTCAAAACCCAGCAGGACCTCTTTGATAAAGGCCTGAGTGTGCGGCAAAACTTCCTGGCTATTCAACGCGAGGAAGGAAATGTCCGCGGCGCATTGGAAGAAGCCCATGAACGGCTCAACGGTGTCCGCTCGTCCATCAATGAAGCGGAAAATAAAATTTCAGAATTGGTAAGCTCGACAAAAACAGATGCCTTGTCGCGCGTCGGCGAACTCAGCACGCAGATTGCAGAATTAGGTGAACAATTGAAAAGTGTCGATGATCGCGCCAACCGGTTATCGATCACCGCACCGGTTGATGGTATTGTGCAGCAACTTGGCGTCAAAGCGGTCAATGCCGTTGTGCAACCTGGACAAACGCTTCTGGAAATCGTGCCCATCGACGATGAGTTAATGGTGGAAGCCCGTATTGATCCCAGTGATATTGGTCACGTCCGCTTAGGTCAGGATGTTGATTTAAAGTTCTCAACATATGACTTTGCCATTTATGGCAGTGTCCCTGGCGTCCTCGAACGGTTGTCCGCATCCACATTTCAAACACCTGAAGGCCTTTATTACTATCAAGCAATGGTCAAACCTTTACGTCTTTTCGTCGGGAATGACGCAGAACAGAATCCAATTCTGCCGGGCATGGTGGTGCAAGCAAGTGTGAACGTAGGTGAAAAATCAATCCTCGATTATCTCTTGAAACCGATTTACCGGGGATTCTCGCAAGCCTTTCGCGAGAAATAATGCGCGATCGTCAAAGGCGCCGTGCCTTCAGAAATGTACGGCGTCATCATAATCTGCATAGACGTGATACACACCTATGTAAGTCTATACTCCTGTTTTACAGGAATTTCACTTGAAAGTTGACCCAGAGCCACGTTAACCTTTTTCCGAGAACAATATAAATCCGGGAGGGGGTTATGCGGTCATTACACGCAAAACGTATCATTACGATATTTCTTTTATTCTTTTTCATTGTCCCTTTTCAGGTCATTACCCAAGTTTCCGCAAAGACCCCTGTTGAAGCCTTCGCGCGCATGCCGAAATTCGCAAATCTCGTCGTGTCGCCAGACGGAAAATATTTTGCAGCGAAGATGGAGCTCGGTGGCATTTACACCGTCACCATTTTCGAAATACAAGGCAATGAACTCAAACTCACCTATCAAGCAAGAACAGAGGACGAAGTTGGGGTGCGTTGGATTGATTGGGCCAGTCCTACGCGTCTTCTCGTCAGTCTTGGCAAAGCCTATCGCCGCAGTGGCACGCCGGTCACCGAAACGCGTCTGCTAGCCATCAATTTTGATGGTTCGAAGCCCATGAACATGATGAAACGCCGACGCAGTAAGTCAGGTTATGGCGGGCAAAGTTTTATTCAGATTCAAGATCGCGTTCTCGACTTTCTCCCGAATGATCCTGAATATGTATTAATGGCCTACAATGAGGACAATATACGGAAACCACGTGCTTATCGCGTCAATATCCACAACGCGCGGGACAGTGTTGTTCAAGCTGGGAGAGATGACGTCTGGTCATGGGGCACAGACAGACAAGGAAACGTACGCTATGGCTATGGCACCAAAGACGAAAATTGGCACTATATGGTACGCGATGTGGATAACAAAAACTGGCGCAGCTTAGTAACTGGCCGTCTAGGATCAGGCAAAGAATTTACCATTATGGGGTTTACAAATGACCCGAATGTAATGGTGGTTCGATCAAATCATGAAAATGGCAAGAATGCGATTTATGAATATGATCTACGCGTCAATAGTTTTACACGTAAAATTTATGGACGGTCCGACGTTGATGTAAATGGTGTTCTTTGGAACAAGAAAAATTGGACGGTGCGTCGTGTCTGGTACATCCTCGACGGCGTTCAATATAAATGGTTTGACCCTGTTGGCGAAGCAACCTATCGCACCATACAAAAGAGCCTCCCAGGATATAATATTGGGATTAGCGACACTGATGCGAATGATAATGTATGGATTGTTCATGCTGGCAAGGAGTATGCGCACGGCGCATACTTTATCTATGATCGCTTAAAGAAAAGCATACGCGCGCTACCATCGGACTATCCTGAGTTAGATGGTGTGCGATTAAGTAAAATGATCCGTATCGATTACAAAGCGCGCGACGGTTTAACAATCCCGGCATATGTGAGCTTGCCGAATGGCATGACCTCTCTTGCACAAGCGAAAAATCTTCCTTTCGTGATTATGCCGCATGGAGGGCCGACAAGCCGTGATTTCTTGAGCTTTGATCCCTACGTCCAATTGTTCACGGACCGTGGTTATGGCGTGCTGCAAATGAACTTCCGTGGATCTTCGGGATATGGAGGTGCCTTTGAAGAAGCAGGCAATGGCGAGTGGGGCGGCAAGATGCAAGATGACGTCACCGATGGCGTCAATCATATCATCGCCAAAGGCATCGCAAATCGAAATCGTATTTGCATTGTTGGCGGATCTTATGGAGGGTATGCCGCTCTCATGGGCGCCGTGAAAACACCCGATTTGTATGCCTGCGCCGTTGGGTTTAATGGCGTTTACGATCTGCGCAAGATGATTAAAGACACGCTCTATTACATAGATAATGGCTCACGCGATTACTGGGAAACAAAAATTGGCGGGTCGTTGAGCGATAGCGCTTACTTGGATTCGATTTCACCCATAAAACGGACGAATGAAATCCGTATTCCTATTCTTGTGGCGGCATCAGATGACGATCGCGTCGTTCGCTCCAGCCAAACCGAATCAATGGCAAGCGCAATGAAACGTTCTGGCGTTACTTATAAACATCTTGAAATGGAAGACGGGGGCCACAGCCTGCGCACCACAAAAAGCCGCCTTGCATTCATGAAAGAACTCGACAGCTTTCTGGCGCAACATTTGCGGTGACTGAACTGTTACGGCCCAAACACAAGCGGTAACAATAGCCACCCCATCAGCGTGACCACCGCGATCCCGGCGAGGTTGATCAGAAAGCCTGCCCGGGCCATTTGCGGCACCGTGATATACCCGGATCCAAACACGATGGCATTGGGAGGTGTCGCAACCGGCAACATAAAGGCGCAGGACGCCGCAATCGCAATGGGGGCGGTCAGAGAAATCGGCGCCAAACCCATTTGATCCGCTACAGACGCCACAACAGGTAGAAAAGCCGCCGTCGTCGCCGTGTTACTGGTTAGCTCTGTGAGAAATACGATCAAAGCCACAAAGCCGAGGATCAATATCACCGCGGGGGCAGTTCCTAAGACACTTAATCCTTCACCAAGCCACACAGCCAATCCCGTAACATTAATCGCATGCGCGAGACTAAGCCCCCCGCCGAATAAAATGAGGGCGCCAAAGGGAATCCGGGAGGCCCACTCCCAATTCAGCAAAAATTCGCGTTTCCCCCAATCGGCCGGTACAACAAACATCAACAGCGCCCCAAAAAGCGCGATGCCGCCATCCGAAAGACCCGTGAGACCAAGTGTGTTGGTCAGAAAAGGCCGAAACACCCAGAGCAAAGCCGTCAGCAAAAAAATCAATCCGACGCGTTTTTCCTGTGTCGTCATCGCTCCCAAGTGTGCTCTTTGTTCTGCAATCGCCCGCACAGCGTCTTCGCTTGTATCCTCGGCAATATTAAAGTCCACACGCACGAGCAAGAACCACGCCGTTGGCACCATCACAAGAACCGTCGGCACACCGATAAGCATCCATTGGGCAAAGCCAATCTCAATGCCATAGGTTTGCTGCATAAAGCCCGCGAGCAACGCATTCGGCACTGTTCCGACAAGCGTTCCCATGCCACCGATGGAGGCGGCATAGGCCACACCTAATAAAAGAGCCAATCCAAAGGTTTTGCGTTGCTCCTCTTGATCGTCACGCGTCCCCGCAATCAGAGGCACGATCGATAAAGCGATCGGAAGCATCATAATCGTCGTAGCCGTGTTGGTGATCCACATACTGATCGCCGCCGCTGAAATCATAAAACCGCCGATTAAGCGCCGTGGATGACCGCCGGCAAAAGACAGAATGATTAGCGCCACACGCCTGTGCAATTCCCAGCGCTCGACGGCCACCGCAATCATAAAACCACCCATAAAAAGATAGATGAGGGGGTTGGCATAAGGCGCCGCGGCCTCTTTGACGCTTGTTACGCCCAGAAGGGGAAAGACGATAATCGGGATCAACGCTGTGACAGCCACAGGCACGGCTTCCGTCGCCCACCATACCGCCATCCATACGGCTACAGCAGCCGTTCGCCATGCCAAAGGATCTAATCCCTCTGGCGGTGGTGAAACGTAAAGAAGGGTGGCCAAAATTGGACCAAGAAGACGCCCCACATCTTCATAATTCCACGCCCGTGACGCCTCAGACATAGACAGTCTCTCCCGCCGCATATCTCCAATAGCCCTCTTTGTATCGCGAGTGCCCATGCAACGAAAGCCTTAACTCCGGAAATGGTTGCCCAATATATGACACTGGCCGCTCTCAGGAAAATGTCATTATCCTGTCATTTTCATAACCACAAGAAACGGAGCACTCATGTCAACGCTGCGCGCTGAAATCGAAACCATGATGCGAAAAACAGAAGAGATCTGGGATACGCAGAAATATGGCGACCTTATCCAGCTCTGGGACCCGGATGAAGAATGCCCCTATTATCTCGCGGAAGAAGAAGACGATTGGAAGCGCGACTGGGAGCAGCTTAAACACTACTGGGAGCCGACACCGGGAAAACGCAAAGCCGCCGCCATTCGTATGCGATTTTCCAATATTCACGCCAAAGAAATTGGCCCTGATCTTGCTTTTGCGACATTTGAAATCCGGTTTGACATGAAACTCTTTGGCCCGATGAAAGCGATTGGCGAAACGGGACGTGGCTCGGCTGTATTCCGCAGAACGAAAGACGGATGGAAATATGTGACCTATGCGGAATCACCGCTTGCCCCCTTACGTTATTTTCAAAAGATGTATGAAGACAATGTTCATCCTGACTTTGCACAATTTCAGAAGGACATTTCAGAGCGCGAAGGTCATTCATAAAGACAATTTGGGCGCTCTAACGCGATAAAAACACTTTACGTTTCTCTGCGAGATTGACACGCAGCATTAAAGCGGCGGGGGTGACAATCAACGTCAAAACGGTTGAGAACAAAAGCCCAAAGATAATTGTCACAGCCAATTGCTGCCACCACATTGTCGCGGGCGCTCCAATGGAGACTTCACGGTTAAAGAAGTCTACGGACAACATAAAAGCCATCGGCACCAAACCAAGTGTTGTGGTGGTTGTGGTTAAAAAAACAGGCCGCAACCTCTGCGCCCCTGTCTGTAGAATAGCATCTCTTTTACTTGCAGCCGTCTTCACCAAGCGATCATATGTATCGATCAAAACAATATTATTGTTGACCACAATCCCCGCCAGCGCGATGAGGCCAAGCCCGGACATGACAACAACAAAAGGCTGCCCCGTGATGATATACCCCAACAGCACACCAATCGAAGACAGGATAACGGAACTCAGAATCAGCAGGACGCTATAGAAACTATCGAATTGAATCAGCAAGATGGCGCCCATAAGAAACATCGCGACCGAAAACGCGACGATGAGAAAAGACCCGCTTTGCTCCTGCGCTTCCTGTTCGCCGCGAAAATTGAGGCGGACGCGCTGATCAAGCGGATTGCGGTCAAGCCACGCTTTCAATTCACGCACTTTATCGGGGGGATTAAGCCCTTCCACAGTTTCTGCGCCGATACTCATGACGCGTTTGCGATTCACGCGCGCATATTCATGCGCCTGTGATATGGCATCACGCTTCACAAAGTTGCTCATGGGGACCAACCCCAATTCCGTTTGAATACGTATCTCATCCAATTGATTCATCGAGCGATATGCAGTTGGAAAACGAACGCGTATATCTAACTCGTCTTCGCTATCATCGGGCCGATACGTGCCAAGCTTCACACCGTTGGTGATCAAGCGGACCGTATTGCCAATAGAAGTGAGATCTGCCCCAAACCGGGCCGCTTCTGCACGATCAACCAACAAGCGCCATTCAATCCCTGGCAGTTGACGCGAATCATCAACATTCGTAAATCCGCCGATGTCCTCCATTCCTCGAAGAATATGCAAAACAGCCGCGTTCAAAATATTTGGATATTGCGAGGTCACCTCAAGTTGGATCGGCTTCCCCGCAACGGGAGTCGCGAGGCTTTTATCATATTCCACCCAAATGCCCGGAACAGCGTTCGCAATCTCGCTGACATCCGCTAAAATCTCACTGGCCCATCGCCGCTCTTCCCAGGGCTTAAATTCCATGCTGATTGAGCCAATAACATCCACCGCCGCATCACCGCTCACCGTCCCGGCACGCGCATAAAGCGCCATAAAATCAGAAAGCCCAATCTTGTTGATGATGCCAAACTCAATTTCACGTATAAGACGGTCTTTCTCCTCTATAGAGAGGTTGCCAAGCCCATGCACCAGCAGCGCCGCCCGCCGTGCTTCTTGTTTTGGAAAGAAAAGAATGCCATTTCCCGCCACGCTATAAAGCATCAACACAGCAACAAGCAGTGCAATCACGCCAATTAAAACGCGGCCCGGATAGGCTAATGCGCGATTGAGCCACCTGACATAGCGCCGCGTGTAACCACTCAACGCCTCTTGATCAAAGGCAATGTTGCCACTCAAAATGTGTGCCTCAGACGCTGCGCCATCGCTTTGCCGACCGAACGCCGCTCCAAAGCTCGGCACAAAAACAAGTGCAACAAAGAGCGCCGCAGTAAGCACGCTAATCAGTGTAATCGGCATATATGACAGCACTTGTCCCGTTACGCCTGGCCAAAAGAGCAAGGGCAGGAATGCGGCAATTGTCGTTGCTGTCGATGAGATAATCGGCCAGGCCATACGCTGCGCCGCCATGATATATGCGTCTTTACGGTCCAGGCCTTCAATCATTTTACGGTCGGCATATTCAACAACAATAATGCCACCATCCACCAAGATTCCAACTGCGATGATGAGACCAAACATCACGACAATACTGACATTCACATCAAGGACATAAAGAACCAAAATACCCATTAAAAACGATACAGGGATCGCTAACCCCACCAATAGTCCAGAGCGCACACCAAGTGTTGCGATCACCAATGCCATAACCAAAAACACGGCAAGCAAGACATTGTTCTGCAGCGTGTTAAACTGAATTTTAATTTGAATCGCTTGGTCTTGCGGAAGCAACAACACAATGCTTTTGGGAAGTTGCGGACGGTAGTTTTCGACAATGCGGTTTATCTCTTCTGACACAAGAATAACGTTTGCCGCACTGCGTTTCATAACTTCAATGCTGATGGCGCGCTCACCATTCACGCGCACATAGGTTTCAGCGTCTTTGAAGGTGCGCCTTATATCGGCAATGTCTTCGACACGAACAACCGCATCGCCACTCGCTTTGACGGGCATGGTGAGAATATCATCAACAGATTCAAACAATCCTGGAACGGATACGGAAAAACTTCCCAACCCAGTATCCAATTGACCAGCCGCGACAAGGCGGTTGGCGCGATTGAAAACACGGTTTAAGTCATCACTGCTCAATCCATAACTTTGCAAGCGCGCGGGGTCGATGACAATCTCAACCACCTCTTCTCTTGCGCCCGTGATATTGGCTTGCGCCACACCGGGAACGTTAATCAACTGATCACGCAGCTCACGCGCATGTTGTAATAATAAACGCTCCGGAACATCGCCAAACAAGGCGAGAACAGCTATTGGGAAGAGAACCGGATTCACTTCTGAAATCTGCGGCTCTTCAATATCAGCAGGCATTTCCGGGCGGGCTTCATCGGTTTTATCGCGGACATCTTGCGTCGCCTTATCCGTCTCAATGTAAGGTTCAAATTCGAGAATAAAGCTTGCCCCGCCCTGATAAGATTTAGATCCCATCTTATTGAGACCATCGAGATTGGCATAGCGTTCTTCAAGAGGACGTAAAAGAAGACGTTCTGCATCGGCCGGCGACACCCCTTCCAGAGTGACGCGAACATTCACGATTGGCGAGAGAACTTCGGGATCAGCTTCCTTTGGAATATTGATATACGCTATCACCCCCAAAGCAAGCAGGAAGGCAAATGATGCAAACACCATGCGTGGACGGTGGATAATACTGTCGAGGAATTGATCCATTCACCTTGTCTCCAAAGGTGTTTGGATTTTAATGCGCTCCTCAGATTTCGCCAGAGGATTGATCGACAAAAACACGCTCGACCAATTCATTTTCAGCGACAAAATCTTGTCCAACCGTTACGAGGTCAACTTCATCAGGCAATCCGGAAATCCACGTTCCATTCGCCCCCTCATCAAGGATTGTGATGGGCATAAAGCGCACACGACTATCGTTGTCCACGATCTTCACGCCGATTTGCCCTGAATCGGACAACGTCATCACAGAAGGGGACACCAAATGCCCTCGCTTCGTTCCGGTGGGCAATTTAATGGTCGCTGTCAGACCGCCGATAATAGAATCATCCGGATTCGGGGCTTCGAGTTCAATTTCAAACGTCCGCGTTTCCGGGTCCGCCGTAGATGAGCGGAAAGTAAGTTTCGCATCAATGGTGCGGCCATCAACCAGCTCCACCTCGGACGTCATCCCAACGCGTATATCGTTGACATTTGATTCTGAAACCTGACCAATAATTTTAATCGGGTTGAGCTCAACCACACGGGCGACGGAACGCCCCATTTCAACAAGATCGCCCGCTTCAGCCAAACGCTCGTCCAACACGCCATCAAAAGGCGCTTTTACGATCAGATTATCAGCATCTAACTGGCGCAACTGTAATTCCGCTTCAGCAGAACGCAAATTCGATGTTGCTTCAGTTAGACGAATTTTACTATTGATCCCTTTCGAGGTGAGAGACTTGGCTGCTTCATATTCAGCTTGGCGTAATTCCAGCGCCGCTTTTGCTTTTTCAAGTTGCGCCGTGATCCCGTTATCCGCAATGACAAAAATGGCCTCACCCTTGGTGATCGCGGCTCCGCGTTCTTTTGTCGCTTCGAGAATAGGACCACGGACCTCAGCCTTGACCTCCACTTCGCGGTTTGGCCGGGTTTCCCCTTGAACGATGACTTTACTGGTAATGGGTTTTGCCACCAGATGCGCAACCCGTGCCTGGGTTGGCGCCGCATTCGTTTCCTCAGACGCACCATCGACAGTTTGACGCCCGGCAGACTGCTCGGAGGGCCCGCTACTCCCGCCAAATTGGCCGCTGGCTATCCACAAAAAAGCCACTGCGACGATACTGATCGCAATAATATAAGACTTACGCATATGGACTATGCTCTCCTGAAAACTCTCTCTTCGGCCAAAACGCCTCTGCTCATGACATGACCTTGAAGGTGCAACATCACATCCTCATACTTGCCATACGTACAGATACCAATATCAGATTTGAGGGAGATCATAGTTCTCTAGCTTAAGCCGAGGTTAAGCCTGGTTCGCAATGATCGCTCGCAATGGCCAAACATTGAGGAAAATCCCGGATTTGAAGTGTTTTTTCGCACATTTTGGTGTTGAACAGCTTTTGCCGCATAGAGATACAGCGTAATCACATATGAATAGTTTATTAACAGGCATATTAAGCCGCACCCGTATTGTCCTCAGCACACTTGTGTTTCTGCTGGTTGCAGGCGCAATGGCCTATATCAACATTCCCAAAGAATCGGAACCGGAAGTTAAAATTCCGATGATCTTTGTGAATGCTTTTCTTGATGGGGTATCGCCGCAAGACGCCGAACGCCTTTTGGTGCGTCCTTTGGAAGAGCAATTTAACAATTTAGAAGGGGTCAAAGAGCTCACCGCAAAAGCATTCCAAAATGGCGCCAGTGTCACCCTTGAATTTGAACCGGGCGCCGATACCGACATCGCTATGCAAGATGTCCGGAACAAAGTGGATATGGCGCGGCCGGAAATGCCGACTGAAATGGAGGAGCCAACAATTTCCGAAGTGGACTTCTCACGGTTTCCGATGATGGTGATTGCGCTGTCCGGTAATTTGCAAGAACGCGTTCTGCTGCAATATGCCCGTGAGCTACGGGATGAAATCAGCACTCTTTCAGGTGTGATGGAAGCAGAGGTGACGGGCGCCCGCGAAGAAGTTGTTGAGATTATCATCGATCCAGCGCGCGTTCAAAGTTACCAGCTTAATACAGACGATTTGATGAATGTCTTCACCAGGGCGAACCGTCTTGTCGCCGCTGGCAAATTAGACACGGGGCAAGGCAGTTTCTCGGTGTCCGTGCCAGGGCTGTTCGAAAACGCAAGCGACATCCTCAATATGCCCGTCAAAGCCACGCGCGATGCGGTTGTGCGCATGAAAGACATTGCCGACATCCGCCGCACCTTCAAAGACGCGACAACATATGTGCGCACCAATGGCAAACCGACACTCTCTATCAGTATCCGCAAGCGCGCCGGGGCAAACTTACTGACCACAAGCGCGCAAATTATGCAAATCATTGAGCACGAACAAGAAACTTGGCCGGACGCGCTGACGCTCAATATTACCCAGGATAAATCCGAAGGCATTCGTGACCAAGTTGGCGCGCTTCAAAACAGCGTTTTCCTTGCAATCTTTTTTGTCATGGCGTCTGTGATTGCCGCTCTTGGCTTGCGTTCTGGACTCCTTGTTGGCGTCGCTATTCCGGGCGCGTTTTTGACAGGCATTCTTATTTTATCCCTGATGGGCTTGACGATTAATATCGTTGTGATGTTCGGCCTGATTTTATCGGTGGGAATTCTGGTCGATGGCGCATTGGTTGTAGTCGAATATGCTGATCGTAAAATGGCCGAAGGCGTAGACCGCTCAGAAGCTTATCTTATGGCGTCAAAGCGCATGGCTTGGCCCATTGTATCCTCAACGGCCACAACAATCGCCGCCTTTGTGCCGCTTCTTTTCTGGCCCGGTTTTATGGGGCAAATGATGCTCTATATGCCGATCACACTGATCGGTATTCTCCTCGGCTCTCTCTTGATGGCGCTCATCTTTGTGCCGAGCTTAGGTGGATTGATTGGCCGCCCGAGTGAATCCGATAAAGAGATGATGCTCGCGTTAGGCGGTCGTGAAAATACCGATTACAGCAAACTTTCTGGGCCAACGAAAACCTATGTGCAATTACTCCGTACAGCGTTGAGCCATCCACGCAAAACATTTCTTGGCACCATAGCATTCCTCATTTTCGTCATGCTGACCTATGTTATTGCGGGAAATGGTATCTCCTTCTTCCCTGAAGAACGGCCGCGGCGCGCAGACATCGTTGTCCATGCCCGAGGCAACCTTGCCATTGATGAAAAAGATTCTCTTATTCGTGAAGTGGAAGCGCGCATTATTACAATGGATGATTTTAAAACCATTTCCACACGCAGCGGCAACAGCGCCAATGGCACAAATGATGTCATTGGTGAAATCACATTGACCTTTAAAGATTGGCGTGTCACCCGCCCTGTCGATGACATTCTCACCGATATTATTAATCGGACAAGCGATATACCGGGCTTGCGGATCGCCTACGCCAAAGAGCGGCATGGCTTTGCCAGCGCAAAACCTGTCGAGCTTGAGTTGACATCGCAAACCCCGGCCCTGTTGAATAGTGCAGCGGCCCATGTGCGTCGCGGTATGGAAGAAATTGGCGGCTTCATTAATACGGAAGACAATCGCCCTCTTCCAGGCATCGAATGGCGTCTGGAAGTTGACCGGGCACAAGCCGCCCGCTTTGGCGCTGACCTCACCTCCGTTGGCAGCGCCGTACGTATGATCACCAACGGTGTACGCTTGGGAACATTCCGCCCCGACGATAGCGAAGAAGAACTTGATATTCTTGTGCGCTATCCCGACACGCTCCGCTCCATGTCACAACTTGATGAGTTGCGTATTCAAACCAATAAAGGATTGGTCCCGATCAGCAACTTCGTGAAGCGCGTGCCCGTTCAACAGGAAACCGAACTGACCCGAATTGATGGCAAACGTATTCTGCGCATCCTTTCAGACATCGAACCTGGACAGAATACGAATAACATGATGACAAAGCTTAAAGACTGGATCGCAGCCAACCCTCTCGATCAGCGCATTCGCGTCATTTATAAAGGGGATGATCAAGAGCAAGCAGAAAATTCCAATTTCTTGGGAACAGCCTTCGCCATCGCCATGTTCTTAATGGGCGCCATTCTGCTCATTCAATTTAACAGTTTCTATAGTGTTCTGCTGATCCTGAGTTCCGTGGTCTTATCCACTTTAGGCGTACTGCTGGGATATGTGATCACGGGTGCGGTCTTCAGCATCGTTATGTCTGGGATCGGCGTGATTGCCCTCGCGGGGATCGTCGTGAATAACAATATCGTGTTGATCGATACATATGATCGCTTGGCCAAAACAGCCCCAAGCGCGTTTGATGCGATCTTACACACGGGCGCACAACGTCTGCGGCCTGTGTTCTTGACAACATTCACCACTGTGGCGGGATTGACACCGATGGCCTTTGGCATTTCGATTGACTTCCTGTCACGAGAAGTCTCCCTTGCCGCCCCGTCAACAACATGGTGGCAACCGCTTGCTATGACCATCATCTTTGGTTTGCTCTTCGCAACAATCCTGACCTTGTTTATCACGCCCGTCTTGCTGATGATCCGGGCCAATCGGCAAGAGCGCAAAGCGAAAAAACGAGGGCAACACCCAGGATCAAAAGGCGTAGGTGACCGCCCTTACCCACGCCCTGTCGCCGCCGAATAAATTTCACTCTGCATAAAGGAAATGGCATGCTGACCGTATATGGCCTCCCCAATTGCGATACTTGCCGCAAAGCACAGAAATGGCTTGAAGCCCAAGGCGCACCATTCACCTTCCACGATGTGCGCGCCGATGGTCTGAAGAAAACGGATCTTCAGAAATGGATCAAACTGTTTGGCGCAGAGACCGTTGTCAATCGCCGCAGCACAACATGGCGCGGGCTCGACGAAAAGATCAAAAACGCGCTTACGGATAAAACAGCTCCGGACCTCTTGATGGAGAACCCAACCCTCCTCAAGCGGCCTGTGTTCGATTTCGGCAGTGATGTGGTGATTGGCTTCACAGCCAAACAACAAGCCGCGCTGAAAACGCGACTATAAGAAAAGACCGCCGCCCTTTTCAGAGCAGCGGCCTTTTGATCATCTCAAACGAAAGAAAGTGAGGCCTTACCCGGCGCTGCGTTTGCGATCCCGACGCGCTGGGGTTGGTTGATACGCCACCCGTGAATGCGCTTCGCAATAGGGTGTGCCGGATGTCGCCGCGCGCCCACAGAAATGGAATTTCTCTGTACCCGGATGACCAATCGGCCATTTGCACATGCGCTCATTCAGAGTCAGCACGGTGGCCCATTCGCCATCATCCAAAATTTCCTCTTCAATCGGTTCTGGCTCAACCATCACCGGTTTCGGGGCGGGTTTGCGCGGATCAGTGCCCGGCGCAAACCCGCCCCGAAACCGGTGATGGTTGAGCCAGAACCGATTGAAGAGGAAATTTTGGATGATGGCGAATGGGCCACCGTGCTGACTCT